>JBJXGG010000105.1:0-4774 GCA_046153495.1 Chlamydiales bacterium | reverse complement strand
CGCTGCCCTGGAATGACCTTGATGAAAATGCCGATTTTTGTTTGGAGTGCCCTCTGCTCTATGGTTCTCGTCATTTTTGCTTTTCCCATTCTCACAGCGACACTCACTATGCTCACCATTGATCGCTATTTGGGTATGCACTTCTTCACTGCCGGAGGCGGGGGAAATCCGATGATGTATGTGAATCTGATCTGGGCTTGGGGACACCCTGAAGTCTATATTCTTATTCTCCCTGCCTTTGGGATCTTTTCCGAAGTAGTGCCAACATTTTCCGAAAAACGACTCTTTGGATATACCTCGATGATTTGGGCTCTTATTCTCATTACTTTCTTATCCTTTATTGTCTGGCTGCACCACTTCTTCACCATGGGAGCGAGCGCGAATGTAAATGTTTTCTTTGGTATTATGACCATGCTCGTTGCGATTCCCACTGGGGTAAAGGTGTTCAACTGGCTCTTTACCAAATTTCGAGGACGTATCCACTTTACTACGCCGATGCTCTGGTTTTTTGCCTTTGTCCTGAACTTTAGCGTAGCCGGCATGACAGGAATCCTTCTCTCTGCTCCACCTATCGATTATCAAGTGCACAATAGTCTCTTTTTGATCGCCCACTTCCATGGCATGGTAATAGGCAGCTTTCTCTTTGGCGTTTTTGCAGGATATGCATACTGGTTCCCCAAAATCACAGGATTTATTTTGAACGAGAAGTTAGGAGTCTATGCTTTTTGGTGTTGGTTTGCCGGCTTCCTTTTTGCCTTTATGCCCCTCTACATGCTTGGCTTTATGGGAATGACAAGAAGACTGAGTCACTATGAGGCGTCGACTGGATGGCAACCACTGCTTCTTGTTGCTGCAGGCGGGGTCGCGCTCATCGCTTGTGGGATTGGCTTTCAAGTTTTGCAACTCATTGTGAGCATCAAAGAGAGGAAACGACATCAAGATGTGACCGGCGACCCTTGGCAGGGCAGAACGTTAGAGTGGGCGACTTCTTCACCGCCGCCTATTTATAATTTTGCTGTTTTCCCAACAGTGACACAAAGGGACCAATTTTGGGCCACAAAACATAGTAAAGGAGCAGTGGTTCCCCCTGTATATGAAGATATCATTATGCCCAAAAATATACCGATGGGACTCTATATCGGTATTTTAAGTCTTATTATTGGGTTTGCGATGAGTTGGCATATGTTTTGGCTCGGCATATTAGGCGCCGTTGGCATTGTCGCATGTCTCATTACTCATCTTTCCCAAGAACAGAAGTTTTATACCATTTCTGCGAAGGAAGTGAGAAAAATCGAAGAGGAACATCTAAAGAGGATACACTCTGTATGACGCAGCAGACCGTTACATTTCCTGATCCACACCAGGATATTTTTTCGAAAACCACCTTAGGTTTTTGGATCTATCTCATGACCGATTGTCTTATTTTTGCCACACTATTTGTCACATATGGCGTCTTACATAAAGGTACTTTTGGTGGTCCTGGCCCAGCGCAACTTTTTAGCCTCTCCCTCTCTTTTACAGAAACGATGGTATTATTATTCAGTAGTGTGGTAGGCGGCTTTGCCATGCTAGCAATGCGAAGTGGCCAGATGAAGAAATTTTATCTCTACTTTATCATCACATTTCTTCTAGGCCTCAGCTTTGTTGTACTAGAAGTGCATGAATTTATGAGTTTTGTTTACGAGGGCAATAGTTGGGAACGCAGCGCCTTTCTCTCCTCTTTCTTCACCCTTGTGGGGACACATGGGTTGCATGTATCGATAGGGCTACTTTGGATGCTGGTTTTGATGATCCAAATTGCTGTGCTCGGGGTGACGACAACGACGTTCCGCAGACTAGTCTGCTTCAACATGTTTTGGCATTTTTTGGACTTAGTCTGGATCTTTATTTTTAGCTTTGTCTACTTATTAGGAGAGTTTGTATGAGTCATGATTTAACGTTAGAGGAGATGAAAAAAGCGTGGCTGGGTACGAAAAAGACGTATCTTCTCGGCTTTATACTCTCTCTCTTGTTGACAACAGTTGCCTATTTCTTTGTCTACCAAGACACTCTTCCCAAAGTTGCACTAATCTGGATAGTGATCGGGCTTGCGCTATTACAGGCGGTTGCACAACTCCTTTTCTTTATGCATGCGGGAGGAGAAGTCAAACCTCATTGGCAAACTGTAGTATTTCTCTTTATGGTGCTTATTCTTACTGTTGTAGTCATCGGATCTCTCTGGATTATGCATGATTTAGATATGCGGATGATGATAGAAATGGCACACCACTCATGATCAATTATTATCTATTGACAAAGCCAGGTATCATCATGGGTAATCTCATTACACTTTCTGCTGGCTTTCTGCTGGCTTCCCAAGGCGAGGTCTATTTTTCGCTCTTTTTTCTTACCCTTCTAGGTCTCTCCCTTGTGATGGCTTCTGCTTGTGCCTTTAACAATTACATAGACCGTGGACTCGATAAAAAAATGGAACGGACAAAAAATCGAGCCTTGGCTGTGGGAGCGATTTCATTACAAAGAGCGCTTCTGTTTGCCACAATGCTTGGTATTATAGGGGCTGTTGTCCTCTTTGCCTACACCAATCTACTCACACTCTTCATTGCGCTAATCGGTTTTTTTGTCTACGTAGTCCTCTACAGCATGTGGAAAGCCCGTACGATCTATGGCACTGCGATAGGGAGCATAGCGGGCAGTGTCCCTCCGATTGTCGGCTACTGTGCTGTTAGCAATAGACTTGATTTGGGGGCCCTTCTCCTCTTTCTCCTCTTGGTTTTCTGGCAGATGCCCCACTTTTTTTCAATTGCCCTCAATCGCCTCGATGATTACATAGCTGCCTCTGTTCCCGTGCTTCCTGTGCTCAAAGGGAGCCGCCGCACTAAGATACATATGTTATTCTACATCGTATGTTTTACGTTAATTGCTGTTTTGCTAACAGCGTTTCATTACACGGGAAAACTCTTTCTCATCATAGCTCTTTTGTTGGGCAGTAGCTGGCTTGTACTCTGCCTAAAGGGGCTGCGCAGAGATACAGACCCCCTTTGGGCTAAAAAGATGTTTCGTTTATCGCTTGTCGTGATTACAATCCTCTCTTCGATTATCTGGATTTAAGCTATGTTTAAATATTTTATAGCGCCTTTTCTACTCTTATGTGGAATCTTCTATGGTGAGCCACATAACTTTGAAAAAAATAGAATAGCCTATCTTTGGCAGAGTGCACCTAACTATATTGATTCTAAGAGGGTTTTTGTAGAAGCCTTTGTAAAATGCTACTCTAAAATCCCACTCGATGTTTTAGGAGAGTCTTCTCGAGAAGAGATAGTGGAGCAGCTCAACCTGGGTTTTGAGAAAATTTATGTCGAATGCACGGAGTCAAAAAATTTCTTATGGCTTTCAGCTGAGATAGAGAATAGAGTCGTAGGTTTTATCGTGATTGAACTTACCAAGTATCCTGAGGAGATCTATTTGGCTGTATTGGCCATTGATCCCGCATATCAGAGGCGAGGCATCGCCTCTTCAATGGTACACTCTCTTGTTGAGCAATTTGCAGATTGTGGTAGATTTGTTGTAATTACTAGAAAGGCTAATGAAGAGGCTATGCACCTCTACCGCTTTTTAGGTTTTGTTCCTTCTTCTTACATGCATGAGGGTTATAATCGAGAATTGTATACGGGATTCTGCTATAGCAGAGCCGATTCGATCGAGTAGGAGGGAGCTAACCACTCCCTTCTACTCGATCAAACTTTTACTTAAATTGTCCTGGTGAATATCATGTTTTACACATCGTCGACGTCAGGGGCTGAATCCGTATCGCCTGTAGGGGAGACGCGTGAGACTGCGCTTTTTCTCTCATTATATCTGTCAGCCTGATAGACGTAACGTGTTTCTTTATTGCGCACCACTCCTGTTACTCCTGCGAGGAAAAGCTTTTTTGTAGAAACTTGCATCATTCCTACACGCGTGTGGAATTTTCCTTCAGCGAGTGCTTGTAGTTCATTCTTCAAAGATTCTTTATGTGTTGATGATGAACGTGCTCTTGCAGTCAGATGCTTTACGACACGCACTGGCAGTAAGACGAGATTTCTTGCTGCTTTTAATGTACAGACAGTAGACATAGCGGCATCATGACCGATCGCGCGAAGACTAAATGTTTCTTCACTGAGTATTCCGGCTCGACATAAAGGAGCCGTAATAGGTAACGCTAGTGTTTTACCCACAGCTTTACAAGCTATTAAAGCCGAAATAGCGGGATAGGCAACAGCACCACTCGCTGCATCGCAGAAAACAGGCTCGCACACTTGTTGCAATCGACTTCTCAAACGCTGGTGAGTGAATTGCGGGCTTGTTAAAAGTGAGGATATATCTCTCTTTTCTCCATTCTCTTCTACCCTTAAACAATAAGTTTCTTCTCCTGTTTTTTTAAGCTCAGCAGGTGCATAGACGACCGTTTCACGATCTTCTTTTTTTTGCACTGTAGTTTTAAATATTACAGCAATTTTTGTGGAATCTTTTATTTGAATAGGACCATCAGCTGTGATGAACCAAAGTGTCCCTTGCTTACTCCTAAATTTTCCTCGCACGACTCCGCTATGCCCTTCTACCCCAAAGAGTCCTACGGCACAGGGAGGAGTACTGGCTTCTGCAAATTGTATAGGCACTAATGTTTGATAACGATTGCGATCTATTCTATCCGTAGATGACATAACAGGATCCTTCCTTTTTTAGATCTTTCGATCTTGATTATATAGTTTTATTTTTAAAAAGATCGATGACTATT
>JBJXGG010000084.1:0-14900 GCA_046153495.1 Chlamydiales bacterium | reverse complement strand
TCACAAGAAGAGCGGTATTTTTCTTCACTCCTAGCTCGCAGATAGTCTGCACGGTAAGCTGGACCATGGAGAGCATAGAGCTGAGGGCGGCAAAGGCAAAAGAGAGAAAGAAGATTGCGGCAAATGTCGATTGGACTCCGCTCCCGCCAGGTAGGGACATAAAAAGTTTAGGCAGATAGATAAAAGTGATCCCGATATTCGTGCTTCCTACTCCAGAAATCATCTGTTCGATTCCTGCCTGACTCTCTAGGGCGAAGGCGGTCGAGAAGATCAAAATGCCCATAAATAGAGAGACAATATTGTTCGTAAAACCGGTGATACAGGCATTTTTCGTGATGCTCTCTTTATTCCGTGCATAGCCGGCGTAGACAAGTATCAATCCCCAACCGGCTCCGGTATCCCATGCATTTTGGGTAAGCGCTTCGAGCCACACCTTATAGTTGAGCAAATCTTTCAGATGAGGTTTGAACAAAAAAGCCACCCCATCCCAAGCTCCTGGAAGGGTCAGCGCACGCACTAAGATGATGAACATCATGATAAGGAGGGCAGGAATCAAAAATCGGTTCGCTTTTTCAATTCCTTTGGTAATTCCCTTATACACCACAAAAGTGCCGATCAGGATAGAGCAGAAGTGGCAAAAAAGAGGTTGCAAGCTGTGTGTATAGTTATCCCAAATCTGCCGGTGATCCGTGGTGCTCGAGAGATAACCAGTAAGACTGTAAAAAAAGTAGCGGAACCCCCAGCCGACAACAACCGAATAGTAGAAGAGAATCGCTGTTGTAACTAGAGCAATAAAAGCTCCCATCCAAGCAAAATTTTTACCAGCCACATTAACCATAGTCCCGATGGGAGCTTTGCGAAATTTTCTCCCTAACGCCAATTCAGCCATGATGAGGGGAAGCGACCAAATGAAGAGAAAAAGTGTCCAAGGAATTAAAAAAGAACCGCCTCCATTTTGAGCGACTATGCGGGAGAAGCGCCATACATTCCCAGCGCCAACAGCAATCCCCATCAGCGAAAGCAGGTATCCCATACGGGAAGAAAAGTATTCTTTTTTATGATGCGACATAAGGTTGAAGGAGCATAACGGAGGGAGAAATAAAAAGCAAATTGTTGACTTTCGGCCCTTGGAGAGGTATAAATCTGGGTTCTTATGCTAAAGCGGGAAGAAATTATTGTAGCTCCCTCGATCTTTGCCAGTGACTTTGGTCGATTAGCCGATGAGGCGAAAAGATGCCAAGAGGGAGGGGCTGATTGTATTCATGTGGATATCATGGATGGTCATTTTGTGCCTAATCTTACACTGGGGCCGCGCGCTTTGATGGCTATCAATAGAGCGACGGATCTTTTTTTAGATGTGCACATCATGATTTACAATCCGATGGAGTTTGTGGAGAGATTGGTGGAGAGTGGAGCCGATCGTATTACTTTTCATTTTGAAGCTACAGAAAATGTCGAGGAGATCTTGCGACATATCCGCAAAATGGGGGTGCAGGCGGGGATCGCCTTTTGTCCAGAGACTTCGGTAGAGTTTGTCCCTCGCTTTCTTCCTCTTTGTGATCTTGTTCTGATGATGACGGTGCCGCCCGGCTTTGGTGGGCAATCTTTTCATCATGAGGTACTGGAAAAAGTTCGTGTGATTCGAAAGGCATGTGATAAAAGTGGCATCCGAGCAGGGGGGGTGGTCCCTAAAAAGGGTGAGAATCTACCCCCTTTTCCTATTCAGGTTGACGGTGGTGTAGATGAAAGGACTGCTAAAGCGTGTGTAGAGGCGGGAGCGAATGTGCTCGTGTCAGGGACGTATCTTTTTAAAGAGGATCCTGGCATGGAGAAAGGGATAAATATCTTACGGGGTTGTGGAGCATAGTTATGGTATCGAGTACTCAAATGTCGCCAGGAATGATTCTCTCTATAGATGGGAAGTTGTATCGAGTGGAATCGAGTGTGAAGGTGACGGCTCCGAAGGGACCGCCTTTTATTAAAAGCCGTTTACGTGATCTTTTATCAGAAAAAGTGACCGAGAAAAACTTCAAGGTGGGTCAAGATGTGGATGAGGTCCATCTCGAAGAGCGAAAATTAGAATTCCTCTATCTTGAGGGAAAGAATTATTTTTTCTTAGATGTAAACAAGCTAGAGCAAGTATTGATCTCTCCTAAGATTGTGGGGGATAAGGCGAATTTCCTCAAAGAGGGAGTAGAGCTAGAGGCAACTTTTTATGGCAATGTAGTTTTCACCGTCGAGTTGCCCCAGTTTTTGGAGTTGATGGTAGCAAGGACGGATCCAGCATTGGAGAGTACTCATTTGACAAATGCGACAAAAGAGGCTGTATTGGAGACGGGGGCAACGATTGAAGTGCCTCCTTTTATTGAGTCGGGTGATGTGATCAAAGTCGATACCCGTACCAGTGAATACATTCAAAGGGTGTAAAAATATATGGATTTTGAAGAGATAGACGAGCTCATGAGCAAGATGCAGGATAAGGGGATAAAGCGCCTGCATATTAAGAGAGAAGGTTTCGAGCTGGAGTTAGAGAGAGAGGGCGTGCATTGCGTGATGACTTCTCATCCACCCCTTGCTATTGCTCCTCCCCATGTGGCAGCGGCTTCTGCCCCGGAGATAAAGAAGATACATGGTCATGCGATTACATCTCCTATTGTAGGAACATTCTACATGGCCTCTTCGCCTGAAGATCCTCCTTATGTGAAAGTGGGGCAAATGGTTGAGCCTAGTTCTGTCGTCTGCATCATTGAAGCGATGAAAGTGATGAATGAAGTGAAAGCAGGTGTACAAGGAAAGGTTGTGGAGATACTTGTAAAGAATGGTGATCCTGTTGAGTATGGCACAGAAATGATTCGGGTAGAGCTCTCATGAAGAAGGTTTTGATTGCTAATCGGGGAGAGATCGCAGTTCGCATCATCCGAGCCTGTCATGACATCGGTCTCCAAACTGTCGCTGTCTATTCTAAGGCAGATGCAGAGGCTTTACATGTGTTATTTGCTGATGAAGCCGTCTGTATTGGAATGCCTGCTGCTACACACTCTTATCTCAAAGTTCCCAACATTTTGTCTGCATGTGAGATTACAGGTGCGGATGCCATCCATCCGGGATATGGTTTCCTAAGCGAGAATGCAAAATTTGCCTCTATCTGTGAGAGTTGTGGTCTAAATTTCATTGGCCCCTCTCCTCGCGCGATCTCTCTTTTAGGCGATAAAGCGGCGGCGAAGGCATTGGCAAAATCGGCTAAATGCCCCGTCATCCCCGGTTCAGATGGAATTGTGCCGAATATCGAAGAGGCATTGAAAGTGGCAAAGAAGATTGGTTTCCCTATTTTCATCAAAGCTGTCGCTGGCGGGGGTGGAAAGGGGATCCGTGTTGCGCACAATAGCGATGAATTCAAGCGACTTTTTTCTGCAGCCCGTGCTGAGGCGGAAGCGAGCTTCAATAACCCCGATGTCTATTTAGAAAAGATGATCATGCGTCCTCGGCATATTGAGGTGCAGATTATGGGGGATAAGCATGGAAACTACGTCCATTTAGGAGAGCGTGATTGTACGATCCAAAGAAGACGCCAGAAGTTGATTGAAGAGGCACCGAGCCCGATCCTTACCCCCGATATGCGGAAGAAGATAGGGCAAGCGGCGATTAGTATCGCAAAAGCGGCCAAATATTTTAGCGCTGGCACAGTAGAATTTCTTTTAGATACCCAGAAAAATTTCTACTTTATGGAGATGAACACACGGATCCAAGTAGAGCACACGATTACAGAAGAGCTTACAGGGATTGATTTAGTGCGTGAGCAACTCCGTGTGGCCCAGGGAAAAAGGCTCTCCTTTAAGCAAAAGGATGTCCATTTTACAGGTCATGTAATCCAGTGTCGCATAAATGCGGAGGATCCTGACAATCATTTCAGTCCCTCTCCTGGCACTTTAGAGTATTATCTCCCTCCAGGCGGGCCTCATGTCCGTGTCGATAGCTCTTGCTACGCAAACTATAAAATTTCTCCTTACTATGATTCAATGATTGCGAAACTGATTGTTCGAGGAGCGGACCGAGAAGAGGCGATTGCAAGGATGAAGAGATGTTTGCGCGAATTCCATATTGGCGGAGTCAAAAGCACGATTCCTTTCCATCAATTTATGATGAACAATAGTGATTTCAATAAAAATCATTACGATATAAAATATATTGATGATTTACTTGAGTCTAGTTGTAAAATAACTATCGATGATGTAAAATGATCCATATTATTATTTGATATTGGTTTTTATTATATGGAATCTATTTCTAATTGTTGTCGAGTCGACCGCGTATTCATGATTATAAGTGTGGGCTTAATAGTCACTGCGGTTGCTTTTGCTATCATTCAAGGTGTCTCTTCTAGCTATCAGTTTAAATTAGCCGCTGTGATCAGCGGATCTATGGGGGCATCGCTCTTCTTCTCTACGACGATTTTGGCTTGTGTAGCAGCAATCAAGGAAGGTATGGCCCAAGAGGCTAAGGCTAAGGCTAAGGCTAAGGTAACTGCAACTGCTGTCCGTGTACCCGTCGCTATGACGATAGGAACGCGGGCATTTTTTGAAAGTCAAGGGATCTTTGGTATTCCTGCTGCGTTAATAGAAGAATTAGATATATGGCGTGCTTATAGAGCAAATGATCCACCAGGTATCCGTCCGCCGAACTGTGGTATTATTCTTCATGGGGAGCGGGGTCTGGGCAAAACCAAAATTGCTGAAGCTATTGCTGTGCTATTAGGCGGCGACTATTACGAATGCCCACCAGGCTTTTTTCGAAAGCCCTTGTTAGGTCAAGCTGAAGATGCACTGGATACTCTTGTGAACGTAGAACCTGGAAAATTCAGGACGATCTTGCTCGATGAGCTGAGTAGCGCCTTGCCGAAGAGACATGCTGCAGGGTCTACTATGTCTGCAAGCTACACGATTCATGTAGATTCGGTAACGGAGCATTTCTTCGCGACTGTTACCGGTTCTGGAACAGAAAATCCTCCATTTATATTTATCGGAACAACAAATAGACCTGAGGATATCGATCCAGCTGCTCTCCGTCCAGGAAGATTTGGATCCATTTTTCGATTAACATTGCCAGATCAAGCAGTCCGTGTGCAATTATTCCGTTTTGGATTTAGAGGAGACGAGCCATGGGTACCAGAGAATCTGGAAGCGTTGAGTCAGAGATTGGCAGCGCAGACTGACGGAAAAAGTGGTGCGGACATCAATGGAGCCATTCAGGACGCAAAAAATCGCGCAATCCTCGCACACCGGAGAATCACATTCGAGGATTTTGCAGCGATATGTCGGCGATAATGGGCAAATGATCTGAAGGAAATTTCCCATTGATTCTAGCGGGGTCAATTCCGTGCGACACTACTTTTACCTCATCATTCACCATAATGTGGTCTAGAATTACCCCTGCAATGCCGAGTCCAGAAAAATCAGACATCATTTCCATGGTAAAAGTGGTTGAAGTGAGTGGGCCGTAGTGTCCCAAAAGAGTATGGGTACGTCCCTCATGCAATCCTCCCTCGGAAATGGTGGCTAACACTAAATCTCCATCGTAAAAAGGGAATGATTCCATGGGATAGAAGGGAAAAGTGTTGAAATCTCCGGTCACAATGAGTGGGCCTTGTACCGTTTTGGCTACATCACGAAGCTCTTTTGCTTCCGTAAAACGGTCCTCTGCTGTTTTAAAGCTGAGATGGCAATTGAGAACGGTAAATTGTTTTTTAGTGAAAAGATCCTCAAAACAAGCGATTACATACTGTTTCCCGGTGGTAAACAGAGGACTCTCACAAGAGAGAAGTTTAAAGCGATTTTTTTTGTAGAAAATGGCATTGATTTCGTCTTCGCCCTCTCCACAATGGGCATAGTTAGAAAGCCACCCTTGCACTTCTTGGAGTTGGCATAAGCGTAGCTCCTGTGAGCCGATGAGGTCGGCTTGCGCAAACAAGAGATATTCCCGTAGCCGTTCTTTTCTCACCTCCCAACGATTTTCCGGCAACTGCTTGAGATCATAGCCAGAATAGAGCATATTGTAAGACATAAGACGAAAAGGGGGCTCTGTAGGGACTCTATGTCGTCTAATAGCCTCATGCATAGTAGAGTTAAGCTGTTCCTCTCCCAACGGCAGCCGTCCCATTTCAGGAAGAATAGAGTGTTGGATTGCTCCAAAAAGGGGAATACTGAGTAATATGAGAAAAGCGACTCTTCTCATATTACTCCTAAGTTCTTGAGGATATGGTAGTGAGCCGAACTCTCCCTCTCTAGATAGGCGGCGATTTTTTTCTGGGGTTTTTTCGTTGAGTCGATCCCAAATTGAGCTAGCATGCTATCGAGCTTCTTTTCCGCTTTTGGCACCTCACTCTCCTTTTCTACCAAGATCTCGATTTCGCCCACTTCGTGGCCAAAATCGGTCAAATCGAGGTCGACAGTGACATTGAAAAGCTTGTAACGTTCGCGTGTGGTGGCAAAGGTGGCAAAAGGGTGGACTTTCTCGAGATCTACAATCTTTTCGATCTCTTCCATCTGGGTAATCTCTTCATACACCTCTGTTTTGAGCCGTCTTTTCAATTCATAGACTCCATCCCGCTTTCGCAGCCAAATATTTTGTCGGGTATAGCTATAATCCTTTGTGTCGTAATAAACGTCTGTGAATGTCGAGCGAAAGAGCAGCTTGCCAAGTTTTCGGATCCCCGCAATGTGCCGAGGTTCTAAATAACACTTTCTTTCGATCTCG
This sequence comes from Chlamydiales bacterium, assembly GCA_046153495.1. GTDB lineage: Bacteria > Chlamydiota > Chlamydiia > Chlamydiales > JAAKFR01 > JBJXGG01. The sequence goes on along the minus strand of JBJXGG010000084.1, from coordinate 8,150 downwards.
ATCATGACGAGCAGTTTCAAGGAAATGGGAATTTTTTACCACGATTCTGTGCGTAAAAGATGTCCTGCAGCGGGGTCTGGTTGGAAGCAGGGGGCAGCAATCGGGGCACCGTAGGCAAATCTCTCTAAGGAGGCATAGAGTTTACGCCCGTCATATGGTCTACAGATTCCGTAGATTGCGGCAAACTCTAGAGCTATTATGGTAAAAGGAGTGAGAAGAATAAGTCCCAAATCTTTCCCGATTGCCGCAAGCCGAGCTTTAAAATTGTAAGACCCCTGTTCGCTTTTCCATAGGTGGTAGAGAGTGATGAGGCGAATAAGGCGGATAGACACATATTTGACCGTGGCTAGCGCATGTAAAAGAGGTGTGCCGAAAACCAAAAGAAAACATTTCCCTCGGATCAAATTTTTCGATTCGTCTAAGTAGGCTCTGTCTTTGTCTTGGACTACGGTACGCGTTATTTTTGCATCTTCGCCTGCCGAATCGACAGAAAAGTCAAAAGGTGTCCATTCGGAGAAAAGGCGGAAGTGATTTTTGTTAAGCTTCTTTATCCTATAGTCATCTTCATTATATTCAGGAGGATACATCTCGTTAGGGCCATTTTGGATAATCGTCTCTCCGAAAAGAAGTCGCTCTATTGTGACTTGGAGTTTACGTGCATCGCGTGGCGAGGCGATGCCATAAAATGAGGTGAAAAGAAGTCCCACATAAGCAAGAGGAGCGCCAACTATGCGCAAAAGATCTTTTCCAGCCTCTTTTGCTCCATCCTTATACCAAAAATGGCCCAGGGTAATCAGTTTGAGGATGTTGTATGCGGTCTTGAGAGTGATCGTAAGAGCATAGATGATAGGGAATATTAGGGATTTTAGGAGGAACGCACTGCGCATCTGGGAGAGCGTTTTTTCGTTATAGATCTCGTGTGTCGTTTCATCGACAGAGCAGAGTTGTTTCCTTCCTGTGGACGAAATTACTCTCTCCCACTTTCGCGTGGGCAACAAGGAGGCCAAAGATTCCTCTCTTACAGAATCGGAAAGAGGAGCAAAAGCATATGTCTTACTCAGCAGCTCTCCGCCATACTCTGCCCGCTCAATAGCGGCGTAGAGTTTGATGCCATTTTTCACATCAAACCAGGCATAAACCGATGAGGCAAAAAGGGCTATCAAAGCAAAAGGGGCAGCAATAATGCGCAGTAAATCTTTGCTAGCCTCAAGCGTACGGGCTGTAAAGGCGTAGCCCTCTTCTGCGCGAGACTCCCAAAAGTGGGCGAATGAGATAAGCCGCAAAGCGCGATAGGCGACATTCATCACTGAGGCACAAGTCTGCGCGATGGGGGTAAGCAGGGTAATCCAGAGAAAAGAGGCCTCAGCATCTTTCTCATTGAAGTCTGGATAAAGATGATCTGTCGATGTATCCCGCCAGTTGTGTTGCGTTACATCGACTGCAACAGATCCAAGTATCCAATGGTTTCCCCAGAATTTAAAGTCATCTATTTTAATGCTATTCGCCACCCTCCTCATTATAGCATTATATTGGATATAAATACATTATAAAGAGAAACAGCTTGTCTTAAACCCCATCATCGGTCTAATCTATAATTTCAACATATTTATTGTGTTGGTGTTAATTGAAAATTTTAATACAGGAGTAAAATATGCAAAAGACTGCTCTATTCACAGCAGTACTAGCTCTAGGATTCGTAGCTGGTGCTCTAGTTGATGGAAATGATAACTTTGACAATAATAATATTGAAAACGAGTTCGTTTTGGATGATGACGTTTCAGGCGAAGATACAGAGACTCTAGATGAAGATCTACAGATTGTTTGTGGTGATGATGCCTGTTCGTCTGATGGTGAAGACGATGTCGAGCCAACTCTGCTTTATGTCTGTGATGCTGAGCCTGAGTCTGAAGGTGATGACAACTCCAACTCCATTGTTCTTTTGGTGACTACAGAAGAGGAAACACCTGTTAACGAAGATCTAAAGACACTAGTTTAACTCATTCTGCTTTTGTTATAGAGGGGGAAGAATAGTCCTCCTCTATAGCTCGTATTCCCTAGTTTTTCGCTTGTTTTGGAGTTTTGCAGCAGGCCTTGGCAAAGAGTGGCAGATGTTCTGTCTACTTGGGATCATTAACTCACAGGGTTTTGGCACAACCAGAGAGTATCGCTTTCAATTTATACCATTTATCAGAAATAAAGTTAAAAATTAGGGCCGTATAATGTATCATCTTTGAATGATCGTTTCTCACTCATGTGTAAAAACATGCGTTTCGAAACGATCATTTAAATCTGTCGCATTATCCAACCCAACTCTTTAACTGTATTTCTGATAAATGGTATTAATCGACTATATTTTGACAGTAGTGGGAAATCGCTTCTAACAATGTATGTTTTTTGATCGGTTTTGGCAGAACGATATTGGCGCCAGCATCGATACATTTTTTGGTCTCTTCTCCTTGTGGAAAGGAGGTGAGAATGATGATGGGAATCGCATTTGCTTGCCCCATCTTTGTTTCCCAAGTACGTAGCGAGTAGATCGTTTCAGCTGGATTCATGCGAGGGATATCGATATCGATGAGAATGATATCGAATCCCTCTTCGTTACATTTTTTCAGGGCCTCGCTCTGAGAGGGTGCGGTGACAAGAGTGCTATTGATAGTTTTCAGATAGGCTCTAATGAGTACCTGGTCGGCGTGCGTGTCCTCGATAAGGAGAAGAGAGAGGGTCTCCTTTTTAGACTGCGAGCCCTGCTTCATTTTCACAGGGATGGTGCAGACGATTTCCTGTTCTTTGTCTACGGCTGCCTTGATCTCCATCTCTCCTCCTACGAATTTGAGAAGTTGTTCTATGGTATGAAGGCTCAAGTTAAGGTGCTGGGCTTTTACGATTTCTTCTAAAATTTCAGGCGCAGCCCCTTTTTGTGTGATCGCAAATTTTAGCATCTCTCTATCGCGTGAGACACGCATATAGAGTTCGATGCGGAGAGTCTGTTTGAGGATTGTTTCAAGAAGCATGGAGAGGATGCGTTCTATGTGTTCGCAATCACCAAATGCAGGAGAAGAAAGTGACGAAGAGATGTGCATTTTTACTGTACTATTTCTCTCTTGTGCTAAAGGAAGGAGCTTTGTCTCAATTACTTTTATAACAGTTCGCACATCGAACAGTTGAGCCTTTAATTCGTGGATTCCAGATTCGATCTTGTAGAGATCTAAGATCTCTTGGATGAGGTTCAGTAGGTGGGCTCCATTTTTTCTCAAGTTCGTGACATATTCTTGTTGCTCTTCGCTTAGTTGAGTCTGCTCAAGAAGGTCAGACATTCCAATAATAGCGTTAAGTGGAGCCCGGATCTCGTGATCGACTTCTTTAAAAAATTCTCCTTTAGCTGAAATGGCTTCAAGAGCAAGCGCTCGAGATTTATCTGCTGCCCTTTGAGCAGACTCATTTTTCAGACAAATTTCCAACTCCATGCAACTCTCTACTAGATGCTTGATCTGCTCTTCTGTTAGATGCATCTCCTCTTCTTTGTAGAACTCTAGAACCGCTAATACCTTTCCCTGAACGACGATAGGAAATCCAAAAGCACCAACTACGCCGGTATCTTGGCATAGCTGAGCTCTCTGGTAATTACGATCTTTATAAATATTCTCGATAACTTCTGGCTGTTTACTGGATAAAATACGTCCTGGCAGCCCGATTCCTTCCGCGTATGTCATCTGTTCGGTCAAATATGTAAAGGATTGAAATTTTTTTGGGTCAGAGAGGAACCAGATTGTTGTAGGGGCCATAAATCCTGAATCAGGATCTACTTTAAATACATGTCCCACCTGCCATTGCATCCGCGTACAGATGAGTTGTAATGCTTTGGCAAAGGCGTCATCAACGGAAAGAGAAGTAAAAGGACTATTATCGACTCTTTTTTTTATGCTTAACACGGCGTAATTCTCGCCATTAAAGATGAAAGCAGAGCGCCCTATCTCTCCCTTGGTTTTTTCGAGAAAAAGAGAGAGGGGAGTTCCAATGAGCTCTTCAGGGGAGTATCCCCACAGCGCTGTCGCTTTATTAGCAAAAAGAATCTCCTCATCACTATTCACAATGAGAAGAGATTCAGGCACAGAATCGACAACAGTAAGAAAAATATCTTGAGAAAGGACTTTCGCCATAGCCCTTTCTTACCTAAAGAAGATTTTTTGATCAAGAGTCTATACTCATTGGAGCGGTAAAAAGTAGGTCGAAATTGATGGAGAGATTTTTTCGGCAAAAGCTTGGCTCTTTTTCTAAAAATTCCTGAATTGCAAGGTTTACACCGAAGAGTTCTGTATCATCTACTACGATAACCTTAGTGCAAAAAGGGCTTACGGCATTTAACCCAGCTTTCGTCCCCTTATATTGATCGGTGTCTAGAAACATGAGGGGAGCCTGGATGTTTTTTGCGTAAAGTTGTGGCAGGGTCTTTTCTACATCTCCCTGGATTAGATGAATTCGTTTTTCTACTCTCTCCTGACGAATCCTTTTGCGCACTAGGGGCAATTGATTATCCAAAAACATCCCTTCATCGTAAAAAATAGCATCCACGCGATCGGGCTCTGTAGAAGCAGGCATCCCTCCAAACATATCGAGCGCATAAATGCGGCTCGGTTTCTTGAGTATTTCCATCAATCTCGCAAGAAAAATGGTGGTGCCACATTGGTATGATCCCACTTCGATCATGTCTCCTTCAAAGGGAGAAAGATAGGTAACGGCGGCAAGAATGGCCAATTTCTGCACATGCAGGCAAGTATTTAGGTTTCTGTTTTTGATAGATTTATAGGCTCTTCTTACGCATGAGACAAAGTGGGGCAAATTGATTACGGTAACTCCCTTTACCATAAGAGTCTGATCCTTGCTGAAAATCACATCAAACGGATATTTTTCTAAGTCAGAAAGGGGGTTGAAGGGGTGTAAGCCATCCTTCGGGTCTCCACCAAAGTAGGCATGAGCAGGGTCATGAAAAACAAAACCACAATCTCCCAGAGCCTCCGCAATTCCTAAAAGAGAGAAGTCCGCGATCGCGGTCGAGAGTTGAGGCTTATTCTTCAGAGCACAAAGAACGTTTGCCAGTTCTTTTGCAAGAAATAGGGTAAACTGCGTCTCTTCTATTCGTGGATAGGCACTACCTAATTTATTTTTTACTTTTGTGAGTAGTGAGAGAGAGAGAGTCATTAGCAGTCCCTTCCATAATGAAAAAATTATGGCTATCCTATGCGACTGAACATAACGAGTCAATGAGAAGTTTTTCGCATAACCCGGGTTTGCATCTTTTTGAAATAAAAAACCTCTGAAAAGAGGCACTGCCATCAGCACATCTATCAGAGGTTTTTACGAAAATAGGGGAAGACTAGTAACGACGTCCGCCACCGCCACCGCGGTAACCTCCGCCACCACCACCGCCACCGCTGCCGCGGTAACCTCCGCCGCCGCCACCGCCACCACCACCTTCACCACGCTCTTCCTTAGGACGCGCAACATTTACGGTGAGAGGACGTCCATGTACTTCTTTTGAGTGCAGAGCTTCAATAGCTGCTTGCGCCTCTTCAGCTGTTTCCATCTCCACAAAGCCAAAACCTTTGGAACGGCGCGTTTCACGATCAGTGATCACCCGCGCTGAAACAACAGAACCATGGGATCCAAAAATGTTCTTCAATTCTTCGTCGTTGATGTCGTGTGACAAATTGCCGACATACAATCTTTTTGCCATAACTGGCCTCCTATAAAATAATAAATATACAAACTAGTTCTAACTTGAAAAACCACAGGAATCTGACATCCCACGTCCTTATCCGGAAGAACAAATGAGGATTTTCTAACATGGGGTTGTATTTTGTCAATAAAATGACTACTGTCATAAGATAAAAAATATGAAAACGGTAATTTTAGGCTGTGGTTACATTGGTGGTGCCCTTCTGGCGGAGATCGATCGCAAAGAGAGGGTTGTTGTAGCGACGACGAGGCACGAGGAGAGGCGCCAAGAGCTGTCACGAGTTGCTGATGAGGTAGTTGTCTTGCAGGCGGAGGATCAGGTAGCCTTAGCAAAGTTGCTAAAAGAGGCGGAGCAAGTGATTGTGACTATTGCAGTAGATAGGGGAGGGAGTTATAAGGAAGCTTATCTTGATACTGCAAAAGCGGTGGCTGGCTGTTTAGGACCTCATATGCGGCATCTCATTTATACGAGCTCGACGAGCGTATATGGTGATGCACGTGGCGATTGGGTAACCGAAGAAACACCTTTGGCTCCTTTGGATAAAAATGCCGAGATATTGTGTGAAGCGGAGAAGATCTATCTTGCTCTTCCGATTAAGGCCACTATTCTTCGCTTAGCAGGTATTTATGGTCCAGGGCGGACCCATGAAAAGCGTGCCTATGATCTTTATGCTGCGACGTTCCATGGTGAGGCGAGCTCTTTTTGCAATTGGGTACATAAAGAGGATATTGTACGCGCAATTTTATGGGTGTTAAACAACGGGTTAGAAGGCATATACAACGTTTGTAGCAATGAACATCCCACGCGCGCAGTGTTTTATGGCTCTCTATTTAGAGAGCTTGGGCTAGGGAAGGTGGAGTGGGATACGACGAAAGGTAGATTTGGAAACAAACGGGTTGCGAGCGAGAAACTAAAAGAGACGGGTTTTACTTACCTACATGGTTGTAGGGAGAACCACTCTTTATGAATTGTTTGCTCTTGGTATTAGAGAACCTGAGTTTTTGGTTGTTCTCCCTTATCCTCAGGGAGTTTTTTGGCCGCTCTTGCAATTTTTTGCTCGATCATAGCTCCTTCGGCTATGATCTTCGCAAAAAATTGCCAGATCATCTCAGAAAACTCCTCTGATTACGAGGAAGAACAATCCAAAACTCAGGTTATTATTTTCGTGTTGCAATAATGTCTACTCTTCGCAACCGAAAATAGACGAAGCCGTCTTCATCTTGGTCGCTAGGACTAAGTTCTAAATAACGACTGGTCAATTTCTCACAAAAGTCTTTCTGTTGCTCAAAAGGGATATTCCAGTTAGCACAAAGTGTCCCCTCAAACCAAGCAGCGAGCTCTTGACGGGTGCTAAAGGGGAAGCGGCTGGGCACAACATCATACCGCTCGATATGAAAGCCGGCCTCTTCTAACAATTGTGGAATGAGATCGGGGTTCCTCATCTTTTTGCAGTTCTCAGTCGCTGGGGGAATACTCCACCCTCTTTCTGTCATCTCTTGGGTCGCTGCTGTGAAAAATTCTGTGTTCCCTCCTGTGGTGAAACAGAGCAGCAAGGTGCCATTGGGCTGCAGGTGCTCGCGGATGTTTTGCAGTGTAGGCACTGGATCGGGAATCACATGGAATGTGAAAAAAGAGGTGACCAAATCAAACTTTTCTGGGAAGTACATGTTAGAAAAAAGCGCGTCTTGGGTAGCGACAAAGAGAAGATTGGGAAAGGGAAACATTTTGTTAGCGAAACAGACCATCTGATCGGAGAGATCTACACCTACAACACTTCCTTCGGGTACAAGACGAGCAATCTGTGCTGTCAACTTCCCATCACCCGCTCCAAAGTCTAAAACATGCTCTGTACCTTGGAGACGGAGTTTCGCAAACGCCTCCCATCCCCACTGTCTTTGCAGCTCAGAATTGTGAAAATAGGTTTGCACAAGATCAGCACTGCTCCACCCCTTCTTTTTCGAGTCAATCGTCCAGTCATTTGCCGCTAAATTACCAAAAAAAGTGAGGAAAAGAAAAAAAATATTTAACATACGGATGCCCTAAATATACGGCGTTGCTGCCAAAATCAGCCTGCGGCTGATCGAGGCAAAAAAAATACAGATACAGACTGCGCGCCTAAAGTTTATTGAGTTTATAAATTTTTTTATTAGTACACATAAAATTTGAGACTCAAGTTAAAACAGCAGACATCCATGAAGTACCGCATCCGCAATTGGGGAGAGTATAACAGAGCTTTGATGCAAAGGGGAAGCTTATACCATTTATCAGAAATAAAGTTAAAGATTAGGGCCGTATAATGTATCATCTTTGAATGATCGTTTCTCACTCATGTGTAAAAACATGCGTTTCGAAACGATCATTCAAATCTGTCGCATTATCCAACCCAACTCTTTAACTTTATTTCTGATAAATG
>JBJXGG010000078.1:0-3961 GCA_046153495.1 Chlamydiales bacterium | reverse complement strand
GCTATAATATTTTATACCTCGCAAAGAAGTTGCTCTATCTCCTCAATCGCTCGAGCATAGTCCGGCTCATTGGAGATTTCCTGGACAATCTGCTCATAGCGGACAGTTCCGCTGAGGTCTATGATGTAGACCGAGCGTGCCAAAAGCCCTAGCTCCTTGATACGGAGCCCAAATTTCTCGCCTAGCTCTCCATAACGAAAATCCGACAGTAGCTGGAGGTTCGTCGCTTTTTCAGCACCACACCACCTTTTTTGTGCGAAGGGAAGATCCATACTCACACCCAAACTGCAGAGAGATTCCCCAAACTTACCCACCTCTTTATTGAATCGCTTCCCCTCCACTTGGCAAACTGGGGTATCAAAAGAGGGTACAGTAAGAATTAACATGACTTTTCCCGAGTAAGAAGAGAGTTTCACATCTTCCATATTCTGATTGACTAAGGTACACTCAGGTATCTTGCGCCCTACTTTCATCTCTTTTCCTTCAATTGTAAAAGTATTTTCTTTCAACGTTACAGTTCGCTTTGTCATTAGATTGCCCTTAAATATAGACTTTGTTACAGTTGCCTCTTTCAATGTGGAGGCTTTCATGAGAAAATTTCTCTTTTATACATGCATCTGTGCGACCCCATTTTGCAGCTGCGTAATAGCAGAGACGCCGCAGCCACCTATTGAAAGTCCATCTCTTGCCAAACCATTTGTCGCCAAAGATTATGCAAATCTAATAGGGATGCCTGGCTTTAGTAATGATGCGCTCTCCATGCATTTCAAACTTTACCAAGGTTATGTTAAAACAACAAATGCATTCTTGAGCAAATTAGAGGAGCTGAGGAAAAGTGGTAATGAATTTTCATTGGAGTTCGCAGAATTTAAACGACGATTGATGTGGGATTTTGATGGGATGCGTCTGCATGAAGACTATTTTGACAATCTGGGTGGCTACGGTACCTCTCTTGATCCAAAAAGCGCTCTTTATCAACAGATGGTTGTCGATTTTGGAAGCTATGACGCTTGGAAAAGCGACTTTGTTGCCACTGGAGCTATGCGTGGCATCGGTTGGGCAATTCTCTATAGAGATCCGCTCTCCGGACGGTTAATCAATACGTGGATCAATGAACATGATAGAGGCCATCTTGCCGGCGGCAACCCTATTTTAGTGATGGACGTCTTTGAGCATGCCTATCTATTAGACTATGGACTAGACCGTAAGGCTTACATCGATGCTTTTTTCAATAACATCAACTGGCCTGTTGTTCAGACTCGCTACCCGGGTGGAAATAATGGCGGATAAGCTCCATGAGACAAAAATAGGCGGTCTGGACGCGATTGAGGTGCAGGGAGATCCTGAACTTGGCACCATCGTCCTTTTACATGGCTACGGGGCTAATTTCCAGGATCTGATACCTATCAGCAGAGTCTTTCGAGGACCTCGGTGGATTTTCCCCAATGGCCCTATTCAAGTTCCTATCTCTTCTGACTACACCGGCAGAGCGTGGTTTAAAATCAACATAGAGGCGTTGCAGAAGGCCTCAGAAAAAAAAGAGTATGAGAAAATCTCTCAAGCACTTACGCCTGAGTTGGATGGTGCTTTTGCCTGTGTCCAAAAATTTCTGGCCGCTCTTAAGACTCCTCCCTCTAAGCTAGTGCTAGGGGGCTTTAGTCAAGGAGCTATTCTCGCTACAGAGGCTGCCCTCTCTTTGCCCGATCAGATCAAAGGGTTACTTGTTTTATCAGGAACGCTGGTGCACAAAGAGAGTTGGCAAAATCTCTCTCAAAAACATAAGGGTCTTCCCTTTTTCCAAAGCCACGGCAGAGACGATCACCTTCTCCCCTTTAAAATGGCGCAAGATTTAGAGCAACTTCTCCAAGAAAATGGATTAACAGGCAGGTTGCACCCTTATACTGGAGGACATGAGATCCCCTTCTCCCTATTACTGGATTTACAACCCTTTTTGGCACGCCTGTTTATACCAAGAGCAAAAAATAATGCGAGCTCATAGCCGACAAGGCGTTATTAACCTGAGCATCTTATTTTAAGCTACGATGCCTACCTGAAACGAACCTAAGTTCTCTAGCGATAGACTAACATACTGCAAGCAAGCAGCAAGTTTCGTTCCTCTAAAAATAGCAAGACGTGCATTGGTCACAATCTGTGCCACACGGCTAAGAGGAACGAAGGGGAGCTGTCGTACTTCTTCTTTATATTTAGGGTAGAAGAGTTGTGTATCTGGCACACCTACTTGCAAGGCAAAACGGTCTCGGTAAAAAGCAAGAATCGCTTCGAGTAGCGAGAAGAGACGCTCCTGGAATTTCAATGTAGTTGTCCCCTCAATCTCCTTTTTTGCACTCTCTGCTGCTAGCGCTGGCATCTCTTTGGGAAGGGTTGCGATCATCTCTTTCTCCCGCTCTTTTTTCTCGCTCTCCATCACCATCTCTATCGTAGAGAAATGGTCACCACCAGATTGAAGTCCTTGGAGGAGTCTAATTAGCAGAGGATCTTCTAGCTGAGTGGTGACGGCACGCAAATAGAAGGTTTGGCAACGAGAACGGATGGTGAGCAAAAGTTTTTCAGGGTGTTGCGTGAGAAGAAAAATCACCGTCTGGCTTGCGGGCTCTTCAAATGTTTTTAGCAACGCATTTGCAGAGACGGGAAGCATTCTCTCCGCATCGTGCAATAGAAAAAACTTGTAGGGCGCTTCAAACGGCATCATCGCTACATCGCCTTGCAGCTGTGCGAGCGCTGCTACTGTATGCATGCCACTTTTCCCTTCAGGATAGTAGTGATGGACATCGGGATGATTCCCCCTTCGAAATTTCTGCTGCTGAGAGGGTGGCAAAATTGCTGTAATAAATGCATCCACAGCGGCCCTTTTTCCCGCCCCCTTGGGGCCGGCCAATAAAAGAGAATGAGGTATCCTTTCCTCTTCTACGAGTTTCAGCAAGTTATCCACAAGGTTTTACCGTTATATAATTGTCTAAGAGAGCTAAGGCTGCCCCAAAAACGGTTTTAGGATCTGGTGTCGCATCTACGAGATGAATCCTCTCCGAGTATTTATCCAATAGATGAAGATATCCTTGCCGCACATCTTTGTGGAACTGGAGCTCTTCTTGCTCCAATCGATCGATGGCACGCCCTTTGATCCGCTGTAAGCCGACTGCAGGATCTATATCCAAAAGAAGAGTGCAATCGGGCTCGATATGATTGCAAACAAGACGACATAGTAGCTCCACATCAGCGTAGCCTAAATGCCGCGCACACGCCTGATAAGCAAAAGTAGAGTCATTGAAACGTTCACAAATCACAACTTTGCCAGCACGCAGTGCGGGCAAAATCAACTCATCGAGATGTTGAACACGCGCTGTGAGAAAAAGAAGCATCTCTGTCCTCTCTCCAATCGGGAAGGGCTTCTTCGGCGATAACACGATACCGCGTAGATGTTCAGAAAGAGCCGTTCCACCAGGCTCTCTCGTACGTACAACATTGTAGCCTCTCTTGCCGAGCTCTTGTGTCAAGGAGTCGCAAAGTGTACTCTTCCCGCACCCTTCACCCCCTTCAACCGTAAGAAAAAAACCGGTGTAAGGCCTATTCGACTGTGGCATCTGCTTCCTCAATCTCTTCCACAGCCTCCAGTTTCACCAAAGCAAATAGCTTATCAGGTTCCTTGAGATTGACAAGCTTCACTCCTTGTGTGGAACGACCCAGCACACGCAAATCTTCCATGCTGATCCGCACTGTCTGTCCTTGTGTCGACATCATCAATGCCCCGTCCGCGTCAGAGACCGTCGCTGCACCAATCACGTTTCCATTCCGCTCGCTCGTGATAATAGAGCGCACTCCTACACCACCACGGTTTGTTTCCCGATACTCTTCGACAAGAGAACGCTTTCCAAAGCCATTTTCACATACAATCAAAATACTCTCTTGCTCGCTAGAGACTACCTCGCAAGCGACCAAATAATCA
>JBJXGG010000072.1:0-4382 GCA_046153495.1 Chlamydiales bacterium | reverse complement strand
TTGGGTTGTTCTTCCTCGTAATCAGAGGAGTTTTCTGAGATGCTCTTGCAATTTTTTGCGAAGATCATAGCCGAAGGCGCTATTATCAAAAAATTGCAAGAGCAGCCAGACAACTCCCTGAGGATGAGGGAGAACAACCCAAAACTCAGGTTGTAAGTAGAAGCTGAATGCTTTTCACATCTGCAAAAAGCTGCTCTAACTTCCCCTCATCCGGAATTTTATTGAACTGGCCGTAATCCTCTATCAGCTTTTCTATGAGAAAGATATACTCTGATCCTAGTTCTGTTGCCGTAAAACGCAACCCCCAAAATTCTCCGGAAAGATCTTTTCCCCTATCATAGTATTCGCCCGACACAGCTTGGGTAAAAATGAGTTGGATAGTAGTTAGCTCGTCTTCTATGACACCTAGGAGATTTTTTAGGCGGGATTTTGGAACGGTGCTTTCATCATCATAACCTGGGGGAGGAGAACTCATGTCGCCTCCGCTATGTAGTTTTCATTTCTAATGCAAGGGAGAGCACCTCTATGCTCCTTCTGCAGATATTCGATCATTTTTTCTCGAACATAAAAACGCAGTTCTGAGGAGCTATTAGGATCATCTGCCGTTTGTAAGAGACGAATATGGATTGTTTGCTCTGAGGAATCAAAAACCTGCAATCTATAAAAATTCCCATTATAATAAGGGCAAGACTCGACGATTTTTCCAAATTCTTTACGTAGATCTTCTATGGGGACTGTGTAGTCACAATAAAGCATGACAATCCCCACCTTTTCACTACTTTTCATATCCCAGTTTTGGAACGATTTATCGATAAATTGCGAGATAGGGATAATATGACGTCGCAAATCCCAGGTGCGGAGCACCACATGCGTAAGGCGAATCTCTTCAACACGACAGAAGTCGTCCTCCATAAAAAGAGCATCGTTCACTTTAATTGTTTTAGTGATGGCGATTTGGAATCCAGCCATTAAGTTGAGAAAGATAGGACGAGCAGCAATACCCACAGCTATTCCCATAATTCCCGCCGACCCCCAGATCCCGACTCCCAAGCTTCTGATCGAAGGGAAGATCAAAAAAAGAGCGCCGACGGTAAGCAATGCTATCAAAACTATGGCAAGACGGTAGCCAAAAGTGATTTGCGTGACATTCACCATTCCTGAAGACTTTTGATTGGCCTTGTGCAAGGCGTGGATACGTACTCCTTTTGCAATACGTGCAAGAATCCACCCTACAGCTAAAACGAGTAGCACGACGAGTATCCGATGGATTACCTCTCCCCAATGTGCCGTTATCCCTAAAAGAGGGAAAGCCAGAAGCAACCCTATGCCTAAAAACGTGCATAACATAGGAGCGTGCATCTGTTTGGTCACTTCTGTCAAACAATGGGAACGACGAGAAAAATAGCGAAAAAAGAGTCCAAACAGTAGAAACGCTACATACGCCGCTGCCAAGACTCCCAATCCCACGAGGAAATTAAACAGAGCCGGCACACAAAAACAATCGGATTTTCCCATAATTTGTAACCTAAGATAGAGTAAATTGTGAAGCAAATTATTTTTTCCTAGTGAGAATGAACACTTCTCCCCTCTTTATACCACGAAAGTGCGGCAACCGCACAGCATGCTCTTTCGTTTCCACGCAAATCTTATCGATTTTGCCGAGCACTGTGGGTCGGATAGCCTTCAGCAATTGTATTTCATTTCCTTCCGTATCGATTTTTAGCAAATCGATTCTATTTTCGACTCGCAGAATACTCTCTAGAACAACATTCACTTCCCTACATTGGACTTCGATAGTCTCTCCACCCCTGAACCCGAATCCTCCGTAGCGTCCACTGCTCTCTATACCAAAAGAGAGAAGTCCATTCTGCGTTCCGATGGCCACCTCTTGTAGTCGCACATGCTCTTGCAACTGGTTACGAGAAAGATTCTCTCTTATCTGCAAGATATTATGAGGTACCGGCTCAAAAAGATAAAGCGTAGCCTGAGGAGCGAAGGATCGAAAGTAGAGAGCTGAAACCCCAATATTTGACCCGAAATCTACGATGCACCTCTCATCCCCTTTCACCGGATAATCTTTTCGAAAAAAGATTTCATTGATTGTGAGTAAATCATGCCAAGAACGCACTTCGATTTCTATGCTATTACCCCGAACTCTGATCTTCTCGACATGGGGATATTTTCCTTTTTCTTTCAAGTAATTTTTTAAAAAAGTGAGTGGTGCCTCTGCTTGAAGCATCATATTTTTTAAAGCAACCCAATGTCTTTTTTCGAAAAGGCTCTTGACAATCACTGCATTTTTTCTATTTGAGAACAGCATACAAAAGTTGTATTGGAAACAGAGTTATAGTACAAGAAATCTATTAGAACTTCTTGCTGAATTCAACGTCAATTGACAAATGAGGAATTTTTGCGCAGAGTTTTTACCTGCGATTTTTGACATACTCGAGTTGAGTAGACCAAACCCGCAGGTAAAAAAGATATGAAACCAAACTTATGGCGACCAGGGGGAATTTCGCAAGTCTATTTCTGAAATTTTACTTGATTCCATTCGCGAAAAAAAAAGAGTCCAGAAGGACTCTTTTTGTTCGGAAGAGGAGGGATTCGAACCCCCGGATGCTCGCACATCGCCTGTTTTCAAGACAGGTGCTTTCGGCCGCTCAGCCACTCTTCCTCATTTAAAACTGTTGCAAAAACCTCTGGTTATTCTCCATAAAGAGGCGAATATCGGTAACACCATACCGCAACATCGCTAATCTTTCAATACCCAATGCCCAAGCATAACCTGTATATTTTTCCGTATCGATACCACCGTTCTTCAATACCTCCGGATGAATCATGCCCGCTCCAGATACTTCCAACCAACCCGTTTTCTTACAGACAGAACAACCCTTACCACGACAAAGAAAACAATGGATGTCCACCTCCATCCCAGGCTCCACAAATGGAAAATAACTAGGACGAAAACGCATCTGAATTTCCTCATCAAAAAACTTCGTAAAAAACTCCTTCAACGTCGCAATCAAATTCGCAAAAGTCACATGCTCATCTATGTAAAATCCCTCCACTTGATGAAATAAGACGTGACTTCTCTTCGAAATGTCCTCGCTGCGGTAACATTTACCCGCAGCTATCACACGAATCGGTGGACACTCCTTCTCCATAATCCTCACCTGCACATTCGAGGTGTGCGTGCGCAATAATATGTCCGACGTTATGTAGAAAGTATCTTGCATATCCCGACTGGGATGATCTTTTGGAAAATTCAAAGATTCAAAGTTGTAGTAGTCCGTCTCTATGTCTGGCCCCTCCTGCACCGAAAAACCCATCCGGGAAAGTATGTCGATCGCCTCGTCCAACATCTTCAAAATCACATGACGACCACCATACCAATGACGACGACCAGGAAGCGTTACGTCCAACCGCTCATGCTCTAAACGACTCTCTAACTCCACCGCTTTAAACCGAAAGAGAAAACGCTCTATCCGCTCTGAAACTGCCTCTTTCAGATCGTTGATCCTCTTGCCAAAATCAGGTCGCTCGTCAGATGGTATGTCGCGCAAGTACTGCATCAGTCCCTGCACCAATCCCTTCTTTCCAAGATATTTGACCTTCAATGCTTCGATTTCTTTCGCTGATTCACTCTCACTAAGGTCTTTTTCTAGTTGAGAGTGAATCTCTTGTGTCTTTGTCGCTATATCCATTCTGATCTAGGCTAGAGCTTTTTTGGCGCTCTGTACAACTTCTGTGAAACCTTTTGGATCATGAATCGCCATCTCTGATAGCATCTTGCGGTTGAGGTCGCACTGCGCTAACTTCAAACCGTTGATCAATTTGCTATAAGAAATGCCGTTTATTTTCGCAGCAACACCGATACGGGTTATCCAAAGCGAACGAAAATCTCGCTTCTTTAACTTACGGTGTTTGTAATTGAAAGCCATCGCACTCATCACAGCGTTATTCGTCTGGCGGACGTGATTCTTGCGATCCCCGTAAAAACCTTTTGCTCGCTTCAACAAACGCTTTCTGCGGCGTCGTGATGCTGGAGCACATGTGACTCTTGCCATTCCTAAACTCCCATCATTCTTTTATACATTTTTAGCATTCCATCTGGCACTAGCGCCGCCTTTCCTAAATGACGTTTAATATGTGATGATTTCTTCGTTAACTTATGCCCTTTTCCTGGATGACGACGTAAGAGTTTTCCTCCACCTGTCACCTTAAAGCGAGAAGCCGACGACTTATGTGTCTTCATTTTTGGCATTGATCTCTCTCCTTACAATACTTAACTTTTTGCTCCACCACCCGGAGATAGTACGCAAGTCAAACTGCGTCCCATCAACTTTATGGGAGACTCTAAAACTCCTAAATCCCGTGAATCA
>JBJXGG010000064.1:0-2704 GCA_046153495.1 Chlamydiales bacterium | reverse complement strand
TACATGATGCGGAATACGATCCCAAACGCCTTTTTCTCGGAAGAATTTTTCCATAAAGGGTCCATAATAAAGAAGCATATCATCATGCGCAAATCGCTCTACCCAATAAGAAGAACGTCCTTTGTTGGAGTTGCCGTGAAAGCTAGAGATCGAAAATTTCTTCTCGCTAATCAGTTGGTTGCCAAATAAAAAGGCTTTTTCATGCAGACGATATGGTTCCACATACAAATAGGTGTCATAAGAGTCGAGAGGTTCTGAGGTAACCTCTATCTCTGGATAAAATGTCTCTGCACAAAAAGCGACCCAACTATCTTCGCAATAAAGAGGAATACGGAACGCTGCGCATAGTGGAACGATGTGATCGACAAAAGAGGTACGCGCTCCTACAATGATAGCTACCCTATTCACCTGAGTTTTTTGTTTGATTACCTCATTTTCAGAAAGTTTAGTTACATCTCTTGTGCTTTTCTGACCAGGGAAGAATCTTGGGCCATCCTCTTTGTGAGAAAATCCCGAGAGTTGCTGCAAACACTCCTCTGAATCCGAGGCACACAACCCAAAACTCAGGTTATTCCAGTCCATATTCCCGCCTATCTTCTTCGTAAATATGCCGAATTGCCTCTTTTTCCTGAGAAAACAGCAGTGGCATTCTCTTAGAGGCCACATTGGGATGAAACCGTTTTTGTGCTAACAGCCTCGCCGCTTGTGCTAACTCTTTGCGCCTCCCCTTTTCTGCAATAAGTTCGGCTACCTTCTCTTCGAGATCTTCCATACAGGGGCGTGAGAAGGGAAGAGGACCAGGATAGAGAGCACCGTCTCCTTTTACAAAGCAAGCGCCCCCCTTAAACAAATAAGGATTCGTACTACAATCCAAAAGCACCACAGGCTTGCCCATACCTAGAAGTTCTACAATTACATTGCTTCCCGCTTCTGCCCCAGAAAGCTGTAAAAAGAGATCGCATTGTTGATACTTTTGCAAAACATCGGGATAGGGGACCTTTTCCTTGTCCCAGATCAACCACGGCTCATGGCAATAGCAATCTAACATCTGCTCGAGATTCTGATTGTAAATCGTATCCTCTCCAAAATCCCCCATCAAAAAAAGCTCTATTGGCGCTCCTTTAGCGATCAATAGCCGTACAACCTCCAACGCATGCTCTACATTTTTGCCACGATCCAGTCGTCCCACCACACCTACAACAACCTTTTCTCCCGCATGTTTCTCAGAAAAGCTCTCCGCAATAAGCGGATAGTGATGCGGAATATAAAGCAGCTTTTCCCTATCTATTCCATATTCGATCCCCTTTTGATTGGCTAACAGAGATTCGGTAATCAATAGAGAGGCTGCATTATATAGCTTAGGAAGCACTCGTTCATCAGGATGATGGACATAGAATTTAGAAATCACGTTTTTTTTCGAAAAAAGGCCGGTAGCCTGCACAGCCGCTACCCCGAAACACCAGCTGAGAAGGAGCACATGATGGGATTGTATTTGATTTAGCCTCTCCACTATTGGTTTCACATTCTCCAGAGCTGTAAGGGGCAGATCATCTGCCGATGCTAAAGCATAGTTGAGTTCCGCTATAGACTCGAATTTTTCTCCAAAAAAAGCGCACAAATCAATAAGCCCCTCCACTTGATACCCTTCATTTTTCAAAAGAGCAGAAAATTTGGAGATTTGGACCCCCTCCCCCATCGCTGTTTGGGGATGTCCTAGCAGAAAAATCGAGTTGGCATACTTATTGCTCATTTCTTGAGTCTATGGAAAATACACCTGAAAAGCAATGTAATCCCTGGCTTTCTATTTGGTTTCAGCCGCGTAACACACTGAGAGTCATGGCACAAAAAAGATCCTCCGTTGTTTTAATCTGGCTAGCTTTACTCTTTGGTCTTCTAAATGGCATTGGATGGATTGTCTACCTTTACCAGATTCCTGAATGGAGCTTGCAGTCTATTAGTGTGATGCTTGCAAAAATTTTGTTAGGAGTTGTTTTTGGATTTATCAACCTTTATTTCTCTTCTTGGCTATTTTTCTGGACAGGTAGATGGATTCAGGGAAAAGGAAGTTTTCGACAGGTGAAGTGTGCTGTAGGGTGGAGTTACTACCCTTTCATTCCCGCCGCATTATTAGGACTTCTGAGCTTTTGGCTTGTTCCTTATCCCAGAGTACAGCCCATTATTGCCCTTCTCTTCACTGTTATGGCGGTTTGGTCTTTTATTCTTGCATTAAAATTATTAGGAGAAGCTCATAGTTTTTCTGCTTGGCACGCTCTTGTCACTATGATGATCTCTCTCGCTCTTCTGTTTGCTCTGACTCTTGTGATTGCGGGGTGTACCACGCTGTATCGTCTTTTTGTCTATAAAGTTACATGAATATCAGTTCCAATTCCCTGATGCCGGCTGCATTGTCGCTTACTTCACGACTCCACTTGTCTTCTGAGTATAGAGTAAGTGTTTTTGACACTACATGGTAGACCAAATAAAGTGACTGGTGATAGTGTTTCTCGGGATCTGCATCCCCGTCGTAATTTTCGTCCCCCATATAGATAGGGAGAGGGAGAGCCGCTTGCTTGCAGATTTCCTGCTCGATCTCTGAGATAGAGGGAGACTTTAAATCATTGTTCATCAAGGTTTTGCGTATTTTTCTGGCGACGAGATTAGGATAAGCAAGTTTTGTTCCTACTCTTTTTACTACTTCCTCCGC
>JBJXGG010000022.1:0-23278 GCA_046153495.1 Chlamydiales bacterium | reverse complement strand
ACCTGCTGTTTTTAACATACTCGAATTGAGTAGGTAAAAAAGATGTGTAAAAATCCTTCCTTTGTCAACTCACGTGGAGTTTCGAAAAAAGTTTATTCTAAAGGGGTGGAAAAAATAAATCTATCTAATATCATTCGCGAAACATAAAGATACAAAGTCATGGTAGATAAGAGGCCATCTTTAAACGATCCTTTCTCACTCATATTCACTAATATGAGCTTCGAAAAATCTTCTCAATCTGACATCTTACATACCATGACTCTGTGTCTTTGTTTTTTGCTCTTGGTATAAAAGGGTAACTATTGAGGCCAATCCATTTGCTCCGCAAATGTGCCGACCCCCATAGTTCTTGTGAACAGGGGTGGCCTCAAATAGACGCTAACGTTAGACCTCTTATTCGCTTTGGAATAGAGAGACACTTCTTTCAGTAAAATAGGGGAAGAAAAGATCGCACTGAAATTTTGTAAAACAATTAGCTGAATATTGGATGAAATCAAAACGGCGCCGTACTACTTTCACTTTCTCTTCCAGAGGCTGTTTTAGGTAGAGGGCGACTCCATACATTTTCTCTCTTTCGACATACTCCAGTTTGGCTATCGAGTTATGGGGAATGAGAAAGAGAGGTTTTCCGATGGTAGAGTATAACATACCATCATGAGTCCATTCCAAGGTATGTGGGCGATTCGCGATCCGGTTGAGACGGCGATAAGGAAGTAGACCCAAAGTAATCAGAAAAAACCCACAAAGAGATATAGGCAAGCCCCACACTTTTAAATAGGTAAGTGGCATGAATGTTCCTGCGATGAGGAGGAGAAGAGCACCCGCGCCTCCCAAAAGACCACCTCTGCGGACAGATTCCCTCCTCAAATCTTGGCAGATAGAGCTGTAGATTTTAATCGGCGATTGATTGCGATGGCAAAAAATAGGTTCCATCCTAGGTAAAGACATAGTTGTATGAGAGTAGGGTGAAAAAAGAGGTAGGCAACGATAGCATCTTCTCCTCGCTTGTCCAAAAGAAAATTTGCGCGTTGCACATTAAAACGGAAAACCCCTTCGGCGATCTGCTCTGCGCGGACCGTTGGGTCGTTACTCATCTCTTTATGCGCCCACTCTGCTACTAAATAGCGGTGCCACCCCTCTTGCAACCTCAGCTGTTTGTTTTTAAATTCTTCTGTAGGTGATATATACATATCAGTCACATAAGCCTCTTTGGGGAACACACTCTCTCCTTGCAGAGGGGGGGGGGCGCGTCCTAGACAAAGTCCGTAAGCAAGAACCGAGAGAGGAAGCACCCAGCAGGCAATTGGAGCCCCCTCAATATGGAAAAGGAGAAGAAAACAGACAACAAGAGAGAGTATGGCCCAGGCTACGCCAAAAGGATTGAGACGAAACATGGAGGTCAAAGGACGAAAATTTCCCTTTTTCACGTTTTCGTACCCTTTCATTATCTTCAGTTGGGCTCCCTCGTCTAGAGTAGAAAAGCGAATCTCATCTTCTACCAACGACTCCAAAAGTATCTCTGCCGCCTTTTTGGCTGTGAGGGGGCGTAAGATCGGCTGGAAAGCTAACCAAAAAAAATAACCAAAAGCAAAGCAGAGCTGAAGGATAACAAGGACTTTTCTCTTTCGTGTCATAAACAAGCCATGTTATAATCTCAATTTAATCAACTATATAATCTCGACGAAATTATGAAAAGAGTTCTGAGTTTTATTTTTGCAGGGTGTATTTGTTGGGGTGTCATCCAAGGGTATAATACTTTGACCGATGGCTTTAGCTTGCAGCAGATGAAATCACAGCTCCCCCTTGATTCCCGTTTTGATCCCCCTCCACTCCCGCAGGAGGAAAAACAGAAATTGCAACATATGATAGCTCAAAAGTTTCGCTACATCGGTAAGGGGTGTCAGTTTTACGCTTTTGCGAGTGAAGACGGGAAGTGGGTAATCAAGTTTTTGAAGCAGAAACATCTAAAGCCTTGGACGGAGTTGCAGCAAATCCCAATGCCTCGCCAAGTGCGCGAGCATGCTGATCGACAAATCAGAAAGAGGCAGGAGAGGGTCGAAAACCTTTTCTTCAGTTGTCAATTAGCCTATAGCGAGCTATCCGAAGAGAGTGGTTTATTATACATTCACTTGAATCGGGTCCCGGGATTAGAGAGGGAAGTGACGTTAATCGATAAGATGGGTCTGCATCATCGAGTGAATGTGGATGAATACGAATTCATTCTTCAGAGAAGGGCACGCTCTGTAAAAGAGGTATTTGCTGCGGCATCTAAAGAGGAGATAGGAGAGAAAATCGATCAGTTGATCTCTCTAGTGCACAGCAGGTGTAGCAAGGGAATCCGAGACAGAGATCGCTCCTTTGTACAAAATGTCGCATTTTATGAAAAGGGAGCTCTTTTTATCGATATAGGGCAGTTTTATAAGGATGAAACAATCCTTGCTAAAGAGGAGGAGCAAAAAGATCTCAAGCGTCGATTAGGTAATCTTCGCTATTGGACAGAGAAGAATTTTCCTCAGTACCTTCATGATGTAGAAAAAAGATTAGCCGATCTTACGGAAGCATCGACTATACATTAGTCTGAATCGTCCCCGAAAGAGAGTTCTTTCTCCAGGCCCAATTTCGTCGATAACTTTTTGAGAGAGGCAAACTTTTCAGAGAGGGCTTCTAGTTGATTCTCTGCCTCTGAACGGCTGTTACCTCGCATGTGTTCCAACAGCTCGGCCTCAGAGTCGTATTTCTCCGAAAAGGTGATTGCAGTTGCAGAAACGATTTCCGGCAGAAAGAGAAAGCGTCGCACAGAGGAGGGGACTTGTGTGAAGATGTCACTCGTAATTTGTGTCTCCACCTCAATTTTGGCCACCTGTTTGGGAGGACGGCCACGCTTGGGCCTCGGGTTCAGAGCCTCATTGGAATAGTAAGTTTTAGCCTTTGCGGTGAGGGCATTGCGCGCTGTTGCAATCTCCTTGATCACTTTCGGTTCAAAGAGACTCACCTTCAACTTCTCAATAATTGCTTTTGGTAAGTCGAGATCTTCCTCAAAAACAAATTGGAAATTATTGTTGCGGAGCCACTCAATAATGCGTACTCGAGAACGCTCCTGATAATATTGCTGCCATTTCTCTAGCTCTGCATCGTGATCATAAATAAACTCGAGAAAATGGTCCCGCGCATCTTTAGCGGCAATGATCTCTAAAAGCTTCTCTTTTGTATCGATGTCATACACCTTCTCATTCACAAATCCCTCCATGATTTTTTTCACCTCATAGAAAGTGAGCTTAGGGATCAAGCAGTAACGAGTAGGGTTCTTCTCAATCTCATCCATCAGCTTGAGGTAGTCCTCCTCAGCTTTGTCAAGATCGACAAAGATGATAAAGCCCTCCACGCGATCTAGAAAAAAATCTCGCTCGTCATCAGATTTGGAAAAAGCATCCATCAAACGATGAGCGCGTAAGATAAGAGGGTTTTGCGCTTGGGGATATTTTTTGTCTAATTCAGTCATAGCCATGGAGTATATCGGTTCGTATAATTAATAGAAAGTTGCTTGCATGCAGGCCCCTGCATCACCACATTGAAAAAACATGTATCAGTTTTTTTAAAGTGAATAGTAAGGCATTTTTTTGCCTGTGTGTGCACCGTGAGAGGGGAGGGAGATTGGAAAGCGTTTGCGACGCTTAAAGCTGCCGCAGTACAGCCTGTTCCACAGCTCAAGGTCTCTCTTTGCACGCCCCGCTCAAAAGTACGGATGTGAAAGGAGTGGTCGGGATGTACCTCTACCACATTGACATTTACGCTTTTAGGGAAGATTGGGAGAGATTGGACATGGGGTCCAAATGTGTTTAAGTCAATGGCATCGACATCCTCTACAAAGAAGACGATATGGGGGACGCCGACATCGAGGATACTCGCCTGATATCCTTCAATGCGCTGACTCCAAGAGACTACTCGGTGTTTGGGCATCTGTACGGCTATCTCCTCACCCTCATGCCACGCGTCTACAATCCCTGAGAGTGTCTCAATGCGATAAACAGGTTGTTTAAGAGCGCTTTCCTCAAGAAAGCGGATCAAGCAGCGCAGTCCATTTCCACACATTTCCGCTTCGCTCTCATCCACATTAAAAAAGCGAACTTGATAGTCCGCTATAGCGGAATTACACAATAGAATGACCCCATCGACTGCATATTCAGCACAGAGGCGGGGAATCAAAACAAAGGGAAAAGTAGACGATCTAGCGTCATAGATCAAAAATGTGTTACCCGCCCCTGAATACTTAAAAAGGGCTAAATCATTTGATTTCTTTGAAAGAAGTGACGATCCCATCTAGCAATCCAAACTCTTTGGCTTCTCTCGCGTTCATCCATGTGTCGCGATCCAGCGCTTTTTCAATCTCTTGTTTTGTTCTACCGGTATGTTGGACGTAAATATCCACGAGTTCATCCTTCGTTTTGAGGATCTCCTTAGCCTGAATTTCCAGATCTGTCGCTTGGCCGTGTATGGGACCGCTTACAGAAGGCTGGTGCACCATGATCCGTGCATGAGGAGTGGCAAAACGTTTTCCCGGAGCGGCACAAAGACTCAATATAGAGCCCATCGAAGCCGCAAGTCCTGTCACAAGCGTATGAACAGGAGAGGTGATCATCTTTACTTGATCCCAAATGGCGAATCCTGCATCGACAGATCCACCGGGGCTATTGATCACAAAAAGGATCGGCTTGCCTGGTTTCGTTAACTCTAAATACCAGATTTTGCGGATTGCATCTTTAGCGGAATTTTGATCTACCACATCCCCAAAGAAAATCCTGCGCGATAGTAAAATGGTGTGGTCAATCTTGTCATTCAGAGATTTAAAATTTTCCTCTTCCTCCGGCTCTTTCTCCTTTCCCATCAAATACTCTCCAATTTTATGTTCACTTCTGGATAAAGAGGATGGGCATGTAACATATCCAACACACGCCGTCTGCTTCTTTCAATAAGCTGCTCGTCTATTTGATACTTAGCACGGCTCTGTTCTCCTCTCTTCTCTATTATCGCCGGTTTAATCCCCTTCACAACTGAAACGAGAATATCAGCAATTTCCTCCATTTCTGCACTTCCCATGCCCAAAGTTGTCACTGCAGGGGTGCCGAGGCGGATGCCTGAAGTGTACCAGGGCCCATTGAGATCAAAGGGTACCATGTTTCTATTCACTGTCAAGCCTGCTTCTCGCAGCGCGAGCTCTGCTTGACGCCCTGAAATATTCAAATCACTAAGATTCACTAAGATCAGGTGATTATCTGTCCCATCTGTAGCTACCTTTAAACCTCGTTGCATAATGGCTTTTGCGAGTGTCTTTGCATTCTTAACGATCTGAGAGGCATAGAGGCAAAACTCAGGTGTGTTTGCCTCGCGCAAGGCGACAGCTTTTGCCGCCATTACATGTGGCAACGGCCCGCCCAAAACATGGGGGCAGCCCTTGTTAATGCTTTCCGCAAACTCATTGGTAGACAGTACCATACCCCCTCTAGGTCCGCGCAAAGTCTTGTGTGTCGTTGTCGTCAAAATATCGGCAAAAGGGACTGGATTCTCATTTCCCACAAAGACTTTCCCCGCCACAAGACCAGCAAAATGCGCCATATCTACCATCAATACTGCGCCCACCTCATCGGCGATTGAGCGCATCTTCGCAAAATCAATCGCACGGGGATAGGCAGAGTAGCCAGCCATCAAAATCAGCGGCCTCTCCTCGCGCACCCGCTTGGCGATCACGTCGTAGTCGATAAGTCCGCTCTTCCAGTCCGTGTCGTAGGTAACAGCACGCATCAGCTTTGCCGAAATATTATGACGATAGCCATGCGTCAAATGTCCACCTGAAGCGAGGGATAGACCCATAACTTTTTGGTTTACAAGAGCTTGGCGAACGCCTTCAAATTCTTCAGCGGAAAGATCATCGATACTTTTTTTTTGTAACTTTTCTAGCTCTTTGCATTGGACGCGCTCGGTCAGGATGGCAAGAAAGGCTACAAGGTTGGCATCAGCGCCTGAGTGGGGCTGAACGTAGGCAAAATCAGCCTCGAAGATTGTCTGGGCAAGCTGGGCAGCCTCATGTTCAATCGCGTCCACATTCTCACATCCTGCATAGAATCTGTGGAAGGGGTAGCCCTCTGCATACTTATCGGTCAATAAGTTGCCCATCGCCAGTTGCACGCTGAGTGAGGAGTAGTTTTCGGAAGCAATCAATTTGATATGAGAGCGTTGATCATCCAGCTCATGCAAAATAGACTTCGCAACCGAGGGTGCTACCTCGTTGAGATGGTCAAGAGCAGCTAGATACGCTAGCGCGGCAGAATTGCGTTTTTTTGTCGTGTTGATATATTTTTCGACTAATGACTGCATAGCGCCACATTCTGGGGACATAAGCAGATATTGTCAAGAGTTAGGAAACTTTGGATTAATCCGGATCGAGGCGCCGGGGTAGAGAGGGTGATTCGTTCCTAACTCGTAGGTCTTATCGTTGATCAAAACCTTGAATTGACCGTCTGAAAAGGGCTCATCTGTCTCCCAGATCCAATCATCTTCAAGCTTCTTTAACTTTACCCCTTTCTCCCAGTTTAAGTCAGAAGTACCTTCGCCCCGTAGGTATACCTCTCCACTCCCTTCGATATGGACTATGACACGTGTCTTATCTGGCATACACTAGAGTATAAAAAATTTAACTATTAAGGACCAGATTTTCGCTTGCTTTTTTTTATCCCTATAGTTACTCTTGCCCTTGAATTTTCATTTTTAAGGATATAACATGCAGGACTCACTAAAGACGATTCTTTCTATTCAAGAGTTGGATATTAAAATGATCCGTTTGATGCGGGTAAAGAAAGAGCGTCAGAGAGAATTAGAGAAAATCCATGCTTTAAAGAGAGATATCGAGAAGCAAGTGAATGATAAAGAGGCTCAAGTTACTGATATCAAGAAAGATATTCGTATGGGTGAGACGCAGATCAAGGAAGTCCAAGATAAAGTATCTCGTTTAGAAGAGCAGCAAGCCGCTGTAAAGAAGATGGATGAGTTTAATGCTTTGACACAAGAGATGACCCAAGCGGGGCGAGATAAGACGCAGATCGAGCATCGTTTGAGCGATTTGATGGATAAACAGTCTGCTGAGGAAGATCTTCTTATTGCGTTGCGTGAGAATCTTAAGTCTACGGAAGAGAGCAGCATAGCTCTTGAAAAGGAGATCAATGATAGTATTGCAAAGATCAATGAGGAAGGGCGAGTCCTTTTGCAGGAAAGAGGAAAACTCATCCCTGAATGCGATCTCCAGATTTTTAAGATATACGAGCGCCTGCTAAAGAACAAAAAGGATCGTGTCGTTGTGCAGATCGAGTCTCGTACTTGCAGCGGCTGCCATATTGTGTTAACCGCTCAACATGAGAATCTTGTGCGAAAAGGTGATCGGTTGGTCTTTTGTGAGCATTGTTCGCGCATTTTATACTGGCACGATGTAGCCGAGGCTGTAGTTGAAGATGAGGAGGCCGCTCCTCGTAAACGTCGTCGTCGAGCGACTGCGAGCATTTAAGAACCTGAGTTTTAGGGGAGAAGACGCAATCGCTGCTTGACGCCAAGTCGAGGAGAGGAAAGTCCGGACTTCGCAGGAGAGGATACCAGTGAAATGCTGGGGGTCGCAAGGCTACGGAAAGTGCAACAGAAAACATTCCGCCACAACATGTTGTGGAGAGGCTGAAAATCTTGGCATATGGTGCCAAGCTGACTTGAGGAGACTCAGGCTGCTGTAAACCCTATCTGAAGCCAGTAGAAGGCTGCCACCTGTACTCCGCAGAGGTCTTCGTTGGTACGCTTGAGGATTTTGGTGACAAAATTCCTAGAGGAATGATTGTGCAAGACAGAATCCGGCTTACTCTTCTCCCCTATTTTTTTCGACTATATAGTTTATGATCATAGAGCGCCAGGTATTTGCGCGCGGGCTCTCTCCAACTGAAATCTTCTCTCATGCCGTTCATTTTTAGAGCATCCCATTTTTCGGGGGCATTTCTCCAGCATGCAAAGGCTCGGGTCAGAGCATGGTGCAGAGCAGCCTCTTCTGGGGGACCGAAAAGGAATCCATTTTTCTCTTCGAAGACGGTGTCGCCCAAACCGCCTGTTGCGCGCACTAAGGGAACCGTGCCGTAGCGCATCGCGATCATCTGTGTGAGTCCGCACGGCTCAAATATAGAGGGAACAATAAATAAATCTGAGGCGGCAAAAATATGATGCGCCAACTCCTCATTATACTGTAGTTCGATATGGAGACTCCTACTAGGAGCTAAGGTCGTCTGTAGTTCGCTAAAAAGCGCTCTTATATTCGAATCTTGTGCGGAGCCCAATAAGAGAAATTGTCCTCCCGCTTCGACTGTTTTTTCTACAGCAGACTTGATCAATCGTGGACCCTTTTGTTCCACGAGTCGGGTAACCGCTCCTACAAGAATACACTCTTTCTCTTCCAATTGGAGTCTTTTTTGCAAAAATTTCTTTGTCTCCTTTTTTCCCTCTAATTGGGTTGAGTTATAGTGGTAGGGGATGAGGGGATCAGATTGGGGGTTCCAGTAAGTGTAATCGATACCATTGAGAATACCTACCAGTTTTTCCTGGTAGTGGTGCAGCAGATGACAAAAATCTCCACCCGATTCTGGTTGCAAAATCTCTTTCGAGTAGGCGGGGGAGACGGTAGTAATCTGATCTGCAGATATGATTCCACCTTGCAATAAACTATAATAGTCACGACAGCGGAAAATTTCCCAGTCAGGTATCTCTAATTTTTCCAATGACTCTTTGGAAATGACGCCTGGGTAGCCGAGATTGTGGATCGTTAGTATGGAGAGGGCTTTCTTATAGAGAGCGGGAACTAAAGAGGCGTGCCAATCATGGAGATGAATCACGTCTGGGCTACAAGACAGTCTCTCTAAGTAGCTAGCGGCTGCTTTAGCAAAATAGCTGAACCGTTCAACATCATCTGGCTCTCCATAAATATGATCCCGCTCGAAAAAGGCCTCGCTGGTTTTTGGTTCAATTAAAAGAAGAGGGATTTCTTCATAGGATGCGCTCCACAATTGATTAACGCACTCTTTGTGATCATATCGCATGTTCAGAGTGTCTAATTTCCGCAACTCATCCAATTTTAAAAAACGATATTTGGGCAAGATCAGCTGTACATCATGCCCCAATTTTTTGGTTTCCCGTAATAGACCCAATAACGCATCCGCCATCCCACCCGCCTTGGCAAAAGGGGCACACTCCGAGCAAATATGGAAAATCTTCATTCCCACAAACTATAATAGTGAAACTTTATTCTCCAGATTGTTGATCTAAATTTCCCCTCCAATTATGATGTCTCGTCAGTTTGGGGTGTAGCCAAGTGGTAAGGCAGCGGTTTTTGGTACCGTGTATCGGAGGTTCGAATCCTTCCACCCCAATAAGTTATGGATAAAACACTCCTTTTTTCTGGAACGGCTCATGTCGAGTTCGCTCAAGAACTCGCGCAGTTTCTCAAAGTTTCTCTTGGAAAAGTATATTTTGAACCCTTCCCTGATGGTGAAATTTCCATTCAGATTGGTGAGAATGTGCGAGGGCGAGAGTGTTTCGTCGTGCAATCGATTGCAGGCGATCCCAACTACGCCCTGATGGAACTGTTGATCATGATGGATGCGCTTAAGCGTGCATCAGCGAGTGGCATCACAGCTGTGATTCCCTATTTTGGCTACTCTCGCCAGGATCGGAAGGATAAACCCAGGGTCCCCATTACGGCCAAACTGGTGGCCAATCTCCTCGTGACCGCGGGAGCTACACGAGTGCTCACGATGGATCTACATGCTGGTCAAATTCAAGGATTTTTTGATGTTCCTGTCGATAATCTTTACGCAAGACCAGTGCTGGCAGATGAGATTGCCAAGCAAAAATTTTCGAATCTTGTGATAATGGCTCCCGATCTTGGAGCTATTAAAATCGCACGCGCCTACGCTAATCACCTCAACGCAGAGTTTGCCGTGATGGATAAACGCAGAGTGAGTACAGAAGAGGTCGAAATCTCGGCGATTATTGGGGTAGATGTGCGAAAAAGAGATGTCTTGATAGTGGATGATATGTGCTCTACTGGTGGGACATTGATCAAAGCAGCTGAAGTGTGCAAGAATGAGGGTGCGGGGCGGATATTTGCGGCATTCACGCACGGTCTTCTTGTCAAGGATGCGATAGAAAAATTTGAGAAGAGCGATATAGAGAAAATTTTTTGCAGCAATACTGTTGTATTGCCAAAGGCTAAGAAATTCGTTCCGGTTTCTGTCTCCCAGCTTTTTGGAGAAGCAATCAAACGCATTTGTTCTGCGGATTCCATCTCATCTATTTTTAACTAGATACGAGGTAATCAGTCAGGTAAGTATTGTGGCTTAAAATCTTGATTCTTAGGGCATCTTTTTCCCCAAACAATGCTCGCTAATAGCGCCTTTTCGGCTATGAGTTCGCATTTTTGGGGAAAAAGATGCCCTAAGAATCAAGATTTTAACCTCACACTACCTACCGGAATAGTTACGATCCGAGTTCTGCGAAAAATCTCTTCTCCCCCTAGCCAATAAATAAGGACATGATTATACTACTCGCTTTTACAAGTGGAGCTTTCCTATGGAACTAACCGTATCGGGCCGTAAAAAGGGCAAAAAATCAGAGATCAGTGAGATCCGACGAACCGGGAATATTCCCGCCGTTCTTTATGCCAAGGGCGCTCAAGGTAAAGAAGTTACAGTAGATGGTGGTGAATTTAAAAAAATTCTACGCAATATAGAACCGGGCACACTCTCTTCTCAGATCTTCGAGTTGAATGTGGATGGGAAGAAGGTGAAGACGATTGTTAAGGATGTGCAGTATCGCATCACTACTTATGACATTTTGCATTTAGATTTTCTTGAATTGAACGATGATGTACCTGTCACATTGAACATTCCTATTCGTTGTAAAGGTGCCGTGAATTGCGCTGGGGTGAAGTTAGGTGGGGTTTTGCGACAAGTGATTCGTGCTGTAAAGGTGAAAACGTTGCCTAAAAACATTCCTGCACAGTTTGAGATAGAGGTGCAGAGTATGGGGTTAGGGGCAGCGAAGCGCCTCTCCGAGATTTCTTTTCCCCAGGGAGTCACTCCTTTGGCGAATTTGAAGGAAATCGCTGTTGTGATCGCGAGAAAGTAGTGGAAGAAGGGAGTCTTTTGATTGTGGGCTTGGGGAATCCTGGGGAGAAGTATGCAAAAACGCGGCATAATCTCGGTTTTATGGTTCTTGCTATGTTTGCAAAAAGGCGCGGTTGGACTTTCAAGAAAGGGTGGCGGATCAAGGGTGAATTAGCCCATGGAATGTATAATGGAAAGAGGGTAGTTCTTCTCAAACCCACTACGTTCATGAATCTGTGTGGTCCTGCTGTGCGTAAGACGGCGAGTTATTACAAAGTTCCTCTCTCTCGCAGCATGGTTGTTGTGGATGATGTCTATGTGAACTTTGGTTGTCTGCGGATGCGAACCAAGGGGAGTACAGGGGGTCATAACGGCATGAAGAGTATCGAGGAGGAGTTACACTCCCAAGAATATCCCCGTCTTCGGATGGGAATCGGACCGAAAGAAGGTGTTACTGTGGAAGGAAAGGACCAGTATCTAGCCGATTATGTACTAGAGCGGTTCAATAGTGAAGAAGAAAGCCAGCTTTCCACCTTTCTAGATAGAGGGGTCACTCTTTTAGAGTGTTGGCTAGATAATGGAATAGAGACAGCCATTCATAAGGCTGGAGAGTTTCGTCAATTGATAGGATGAGGGTATGACAAAAGAGAGAAAACAACTATATGAGGGAATGTATATTCTTAGCTCCACGTTGAGCGAAGGAGCACGCGCAAAAGCTTTGGAAAAGATCCAAGCCGAGATCGGTGAGAGCGGAGGCGAAGTGCATAAAACCCATGATCAAGGCCGTAAAAAATTGGCTTATGAAATACGTGGATCACGTGAGGGGCACTACTATCTCCTCTACTTCTCCCTTCCGACAACGGCTTTAAATGAGCTGTGGAAAGGGTATCATCTCAACGAAGATTTATTGCGTTTCATGATGCTTCGTACGGATGAAGTAAAAGAAGAAATCGAATTTAAACAACTTCCAGAATGAGGGAACCCAGAATGAGGGAAACTATACACAAACCAGCGCCAGAGAGAGGCGAAGTGCGTCGTAACAGACGTGGGAAAGGCTGTCCATTCACCAATGCAGGCTGGAAGGGTGTCGACTATAAAGATATCGAAACGTTGAAGCGATTTATCACGGAGCGTGGCAAGATTCTACCTCGTCGCGTTACAGGCGTTTCAGCCTGTTTCCAGCGCCATTTGAATACAGCGATTAAACAGGCTCGTTATATTGGATTGTTACCATTTGTCGGAGAGGATTAATCACGATGAGACAAAAATTGCTATTACTAGAGGATGTACAAGGTTTGGGACGCAGTGGCGATGTAGTGGTGCCGAAGGCAGGATTCACGCGTAATTTCCTTTTGCCACAGAAAAAAGCGTTATTAGCTGATAAACATACATTGAAGATCCAAGCAAAGCTGAAAGAGGAACGCGCTAAGCAGGCTGCTGTCGATCGCAAAGAGGCAGAAAAACTAGCGTTGCAATTCGCTGGCGTATTGATTGAGCATGAGGTGAAAGTCGACCCAGATGGAAAGATGTACGGTTCTGTTACTCAGATCGAGATTATGCGTCTTATCCAAGATGCTGGTTATGCGATTGAGCGCCGTCATGTGACCATTCCTCATCCGATCAAAACTTTGGGATTGCATACCATTCCTCTCAAGTTGAATGAAGGTGTCCCAGCTACTATCAAGTTGAGCGTAATCCCTGAGGGGGGAGCTCTTTCTGTAAAGGAAGAGATCATCGAGGTCCAGGCAGCAGATACTCCTGTTGAGTAGTGCAGCTCTTTTCTCCCGCCAAGATTAATCTTTTTTTACGTGTGATGAGCCGTCGACTCGACGGCTTTCACAATTTAGCTACACTGATGCAGGCCATCGATCTGGGCGATACCCTCCATTTTCAGCTATCAAAACGTGATATTTTTACTACAACAACTCATGAAATCCCATGTGATCCCTCTAATTTTATCCTCAGAGCTGTCACTCTTTTTCGCCAAAAAACCGGAAAAGAATTTGGTATCACCATTCATTTGGAAAAAAACATCCCGCCGCAGGCGGGGTTAGGAGGGGGGAGTAGTAATGTCGCAACGACTCTTTATGCTCTCAATGAACTTCTCCACACAAAAATTTCTGAGAAAGAACTCCAATCTTGGTCGCAACATATCAGTTCAGATGCCCCCTTCTTTTTTTCTCAGGGCACTGCCTATTGCAGGGGAAAAGGAGAGATTGTAGAAGAGATAGAAGAGCTTGTTTTACCCCGTATGGGTTTGGTAAAGCCTCCTATGGGGCTATCTACACCTGAAATTTTCCGAGATCTGGATCTCTCACGTTGCTCAAGCACGCCTCCAGACGAACTTTTGCGTAGCTTCTTCGAAAGAAGGCCGATTTATGAAAACGACCTCCAAGAGAAGGCTTTTACCAAGCTCCCCCATCTTGCAAGCTTGAAAGAGAAGTTGGCACGCGATGCGGAGTGTGTGATGATGACAGGATCGGGAACCGGCCTTATCTGTTTTGGCCCTAAAAAAACGCCGGACTTGGAGATTTTTCCTATCCGGCGTACCGGTGGTTGGTACACTCTATAAACCTGAGTTTTGGGTTGTTCTCCCTCATCCTCAGGTTATAAAGTCATAGTCCTTCTTTCAGCTCCGTTGCACTACGCAAGACAAACTCAGTAGGTTTTTTACGTACCCCTCCGGCAACCATTCCCAATTTATCAAGACCTCGCATTGTTGTAGGTGCTGTAGGTCTTGCTGTGGGCGCTGCTATTTTCCTCGGAAGCCCTTCACCTGCTAGACTCTTTGCTGCGCGTAGAGCGGTCTGTTTTTTTGAGACCAATGCTCTGTATGCTTTCATGTCACTCTCAATATTTTTTAGTAACTGTTTACAGGTTTCTATATTTTTTAAAGCGAGTTCTCGTGCAGTATCATTTCTCTCCCCTTTTTTTATTGATCTGCCCAAAGTGACTATTTGCGCTTGAGCCTGTGTTACTGCTGTGTCAAGCTCCTGTAGTCTCTGACTAAGAGCAGCTCCTTCCGGCGTCCGCCCAAACGCTTTACATGCAGCGGTGGCTTCCTCTACCTGCTTTTTTGCACGGACTGTTTGATCGTGGGCTGCGGTTAAATCTTCGAGCATTCTCTCTTGTAGGCCAGTGATTAGGGTTGAGATTGGCCCCACGACCTCCTCGTCATCTCCCACTATCCCCGCTTCTATGGGCCGCGCATCTGGATAAAAGGTTGTGACAACCGAAATGCCTTCTTTTCCAGCCAAGCATGGAACAGAAAGATTCTCTTGCCTCTGCTGGGCTTGATCAGCTCGTACTCGCAGATTATATTGCAAAGCGACTGTGCGAATACTGGTCGCCGCAGCACTAACTCCCTCACTAGCTTCTGAAAAGCTTTCTACAGCTTTTTTACAGCTTGCCTCTTGTACAGATACTACTCCCTCTAACGAAGTGATAAATGGTTGGAGTTGAGCTTTTGTTGTGGGTGTCCCATAGTGTTTTCCAGCGTCCGCAGATCCACATCCTCTTTTGAGAATGGCAGCCTCCTGCTCTTCTCCGAGCGAGCTGCCCAAATCGTCTAAAGCTTTTCCAAAAGGTGTTTTCTGAGGGCCTGGTGGAGGAGGCGGCGGAGGCGGAGGTGGCATCCCTACCATCATCGCAGGGGGAGACACAACAGAAGGAGCGGGAGGTGCACTACTCTGTCGAGCGGCGTCCTGTCTCGCGGCAACAGACACTCTCGCTTCAGGCAACGCCGCCTGCATCCCCAAAGCTCCGAGCGCAACCAAGGTCACGCTACCAGCAAGCTCACGGAGTGCTCCATAAGCAGACATTAGCGCCGCCTTTGCTCCAAATAGAGTAGCAAAAAAACCGAGACGGCTTTCGACATCTGCAGCACGGCGTTGAATCGCCGCATGAATTTGGGTGCGCTGGCTCGCTGTTAATCCCACTTTTGCGAACTCATCTTTGAGCCCCGATAAATTTGTGACATACGTAGAATCACCCGCGAGACGCTTGGCCTCTTTTGTAGCAACGGTTGAAAACTGTCCTGTTGATTTGTCAAATACAACGCGCTCTCCTCTTGTTTGGAAAGCCTGAGCAATTTTTGCAGAATCTGCATCACCAATAGGCATAATTACACCTTTATAAAATTGATATATTTATCACTAATTATATCAGTTAGTTTTTATTAATTAACAAAAATTTGTTATTAAGATCACGGTTCACGGAATTTCTCGCTTATGTTACCCTCTCTCCTCACAATGGAGGTTAGTATGCAAAAGAGAGTTCTTTTGACCGGCGGCGCTGGATTTATCGGGTCAAATGTTCTCAAATCATTAAACGATATGGGGATAGATAATATCGTTGTAGTCGATAACTTGGGCGAGAGCGAAAAATGGAAGAATTTGGTGGGGAAGTCCTATGAGGAATTGCTCCATAAAAGTCAGCTTTTTGACTGGTTAAAAGGAGAGAAGTTCGATGCTATTATTCATTTGGGTGCTTGCTCGAGTACAGTGGAAAACGATTCTAACTATTTGCTAGAGAACAACTATAGATATTCTCGCAAGCTTGCTGAGTATGCGATTCTCCGAGGGATTCGGTTCATATATGCTTCATCCGCAGCTACTTATGGTGATGGCTCAAAAGGGTTCGAGGATGATCATGATAAGTTGGAAGAGCTAGAGCCGATGAATATGTACGGCTATTCGAAGCATATGTTTGATTTATGGCTAAAGCGGATGGGGTATTTAGATAAGATAGTGGGTCTCAAATACTTCAATGTTTATGGTCCCAACGAATTCCATAAAGGGAGAATGGCTTCTGTAATCTTAAAGATGGTGCCCGATGTGATCAATTCGGGAACTATCCGTCTGTTCGCCTCCACGGAGCCCGACCGTTTTCAAGATGGAGATCAAGTACGAGATTTCATTTATGTAAAGGATGCGGCTGAAATGACGGTCCAATTTCTTGAGAATGGAGTCACTGGTATTTACAACGTGGGCACTGGAAATGAGGGGACGTGGAATCAGATAGCGCGCGGCGTGATTAAAGGGGTTGATCGTCCAGGGAAGATAGAGTATATCTCTACACCAAAAGATTTAATAGGTAAATATCAAAACTATACCTGTGCTGATATGAATAAATCTCATGCAAATAAGTTGAAAATGCCGGTGTTCTCTCTAGAGAAGGCTGTGATTGATTATGTCACTGGGTATGTATTACCAGGTAAATATAGATGACACTTTTTGAGAAAAAGAAGGTGCTAGTAGTCGGCGATTTCATGTTGGATATCTATACGATAGGAGATGTGAAGCGGATCTCGCCAGAAGCGCCGGTCCCTGTGCTTTGTGTGACAGATGAGAGACGTTTGCCCGGGGGGGCTGGCAACACAATATTGAATCTCATATCTTTAGGCATGGATGTGGTGGCGTTGGGTCGTGTGGGAGATGATACGGCTGGCCGAGATTTTTTAGAGGCGATCGCCGACGAAAATGTCGATACGAGGGGGATTTTTGTCGATCGTGGGTTTAAGACTCCAGAGAAAAACCGGATGATGGCAAATTCGCAGCAGATTGTTCGTGTCGATTATGAGAATCCTCTGCCTCTTACGAGCTATATGGAGGGAAAAGTAGTGGAGATCTTTCCCACTTTGCTTAAAGATGTGGAGGTGGTTGCCGTTTCCGACTATGCCAAAGGATTCCTCACTCCTACTTTGCTGGAGCAGATTTTGGCCCTCGCTCAAAAACAGGGGATTCCCGTCATTGTAGATCCTAAAGGATTGGATTTTACTCGCTACCATGGAGCCACTGTCCTCAAACCGAATCTTTCGGAAGCGATCGCTGCAGCGGGGCTAGGATTAGAGGCAACACTAGATGAAGTGGCAGAGACAATCCTAGCTGACATAGGAGTCGAGACATTGATGATTACTCGCTCTAAAGAGGGAATCTCTCTTTTTCATGTCCGTGAAGGTCGTCGTGATTTTCCAGCCAGGGTACATGAGGTACGTGATGTGACGGGAGCTGGTGATACCGTATTAGCCGTGGTAACAGCCTCAATGGCAAACGGTTTCTCGCTCGATGAAGCAGCTCGCCTCTCGAACGCAGCAGCAGCGCTGGCTATTGAACGGGTCGGTTGCGCTCGGATTACTCTAGAAGAGCTCACATCAACAGTAATGTCGTAACTCCATAGTAGATAGCGCATGTGATCACATCGGCCATGGAGAGCACGACGGGTCCCGCAGCTACTTTTGGATCGAGTTTGACCATATGTAAGAAAATGGGAAAAAGGGCACCAAATATCGCGGAGAAAATCATGGAAATGACTACGGAAATACCGATAGCAAAAATCGGCATAAGGTGTAGACTCCATGTAAAATAAAAGCCAGCGATTAAGATCGAAGAGGCAACCCCTAAAAGAAAGCTCGTTTTCCATTCGACATCGCATCGTCTAAAGATTTGCGACCAGTAGATCTTTTTCATATGTAAGAAGCGCAAACTAATGGTCATCGACTGGACAGCCACCGATTCACTTAAGGAGAGTACTAAGGGTATAAAGAGGGCCAGGATGACAAAGGTCACCAATGTATCAGAAAAAGCCTCCCCGATCAAAGCGCAGATCAAACCTCCAAACAGATTACAGAGCAACCACGGCATCCGATACCGAAATTCAGAAAGGGTAGAGGCCATTTTCCGCTGCTCAATAGAAAAACCGATGAACTGAAAGATATCTTCTTTAATCGTTTTGGCATGCAATCTTTTGCTGCGATGGAATGCGTCATCATCGTGAGGTAACACTTCGATGATCCCTACAAACCGGTTGTTATGATCGACAACAGGAAGTGCTAGAAGTTGATGGTGGGAGAAAATTTGAAGAGCTTTCTCCAGTGGTTCATAGTCGTGTATTTTCAACACCTCGGTATCGACAATATCCATCAGCTGCATATTGGGCCGGTTATAGAGCAAATCACGCGATGTCACAATCCCTTGCAATACATCTTCTTCATCGACGATATAAAAATATTCGTTCTGTTGCCTCCTTTCCATTGAATAGAGCTTTTCTAAAATATCGCCCACACTCTGTTTGGTGGAAAAGACTAGCCGGAAGTGGCTCATGAACTCCTTCACAGGAGAGAGCAACATCTCTTGCGTGAACCTTTTTGACATGTCAATTTTCATAGTTTCGTTTTAAAGGATTTCCTTCTATTAAATAAAGTGTGAGATTGATCTATGTCTTTAGCTCCTGTTTGATTGCAGGGATATTTTTTTCCCAGATCTTTGACCTGATACCTCTGCATGGGTTACTTACCTTCTTAGCCGATGTAGCTTTGAGTTACATCATGATGGAAGTGGGGCTCGATTTTTTTCTGGATAAAACACAGATGCGTAGTCATCTGAAAGATTATTTAGTCGCATTTTGAGCAGCGTCTGCTCCCTGGATTCTGGTGTTTCTCTATTTTATGCCTCTTTTTCGACAAAATAGTTGGGAGGAGCTTTTGTTGATCAGTCGGTTTGCCGCTCCCACCTCATCGGGTATCCTATTTTCTATGTTAACAGCGGCAGGCCTTGGGATGACATGGGTATTTAAGAAGGTACGCGTTCTCGCTATTCTAGATGATGTTGATACAGTGATTTTGCTTGTTCCATTACAATTGCTATTGGGAGGAACAAGGTACACTCTTTTAGCGATCCTAGTAGTTGTTATTGCACTGCTCTACTGCTGTTGGGTCTTTTTGCATAAGATTCGCCTCCCCACATCCCGGATATGGTTGTTTTTCTACAGTCTTTTGCTCGCCTCTATTTTGGAAGCTTTTCATTTAGGCATAGCAGCGAAAATAGAAATTTTACTACCAGCCTTTGTTTGGGGGGCTATGCTGATCAATCCTCATTCTGATCTCAAGAGATATCGTCATGAGCATGAATATTTCGAGCCAGTAGAGCGTTCTTGGAAATTATTTGATTACGCAATCAAAATTACCTTTATGTTTGTAGTCGGGCTTTTACTTCCTAAGGTGGCGCTAGGAGAATTGAACCCTTGGGTTACGATTTTGCATGTTCTTGTGGTCACATTTTTAGCGAATTTGGGAAAATGTTTCTCTCTCTTCTTCTACAAAGATCAGGCTACTTTGCGAGAGAGAGTTGCTGTCAGCATTGGTATGTTCCCTCGAGGAGAGGTGGGTGCTGGTATTTTGGTGTTAGCGATAGAGCATGGTGCGGGCGGCTATGCTACCTCTGTCGCCGGTTTGAGTTTAGCTTTGAATCTTTTCTTGACAGGTCTGTTTATTTGGATTGTATTGCGATTGGTGCCTAAGGAGGCAGTATAGAAATGGAAAAAGTCTCTCTTTTCCAGATAGGATCGACAGTGATTTTTTTTCTGGCGATTACGCATACTTTTTTGACACCTCAAATCTATAAATGGGCTGAAAAAGCAAAACTCCAGTTAGCACAAACAAAGCATTGGAAGTTCACCTATTTTTTGTCGGAAACACTTTTTCTCAATGCTCATGTGGAAGTGATCTTTGGGCTGTGGCTTATCCCTTTAGTGATCTGGTTTGGCCTCTTCCAGGGGTGGGGAGAGGCGCAGACATACCTCACCTCACGTTCTTATACCCACGCTTTTTATATCACAGTCATCGTTGTAGTGGTGGCTTCTCGTCCACTGATCACATTTGCAGAGAGAATTTTGGAATGGATAGCTCAATTAGGAGATAATACACCAGCCGCTTGGTGGTGGACTATTATGACAATAGGCCCTCTTATGGGTGTGTTTTTGAAAGAGCCGGGTGCTATGGCTCTCTCAGGGATTCTTTTGACTAAGAAATTTTATCCCTATAACAAGTCCAAAGGATTTGCTTATGCAACGATGGGTCTACTCTTTGCAAATGTCTCCGTAGGGGGGTTGCTCTCTCCTTATTCTGCACGTGCCCTTTTCATTGCAGCGAAGAAGTGGGATTGGGATACGCACTATATGTTATCGCATTTTGGTTGGAAGATGTTGATAGGAGTCTTCCTGATGAATTTTCTCTACTATTTGATTTTTAGAAAGAATTTTGCAAAAACATTTCCAGCAGAGATACCTGCTTTAGAAAAAGAATAGGAGGAGCGACCCACTCCTTTTTGGATTACGGGTATTCACCTTCTTTTCGTCGCTGTGATCGCCTATTTTGCCGAATACGCTCCGATTTTCATCGGCATTTTCATCATGTTTTTGGGATTCCACCAAGTGACTCGCTTCTATCAATCGGAATTAAAACTACAAGAGGCTGTACTTATAGGGTTTTTTTTCGCGAATTTGATATTGCAAGGGGAGTTGCAAGGGTGGTGGGTCACACCCATGCTCCGAGACTTTGGTAACTTCTCTACGATGATGACCAGTTTTGGACTCAGTATGATTGCCGACAACGCGATTGTCAGTTATCTAGCCACCCACATCCCTGATCTTCCCGTCACAAAGAAATACTTATTGGTAGCAGCCGCGATGTCTGCAGGTGGTTTGACCGTGATCGCGAACGCTCCTAATCTGGTTGGACTCCGCATTTTGCGCCCCTACTTTGTAGGAGAGATCTCCTTTTTCTGGCTTCTTGCGGGGGCCGCTACTCCTAGCTTTTTCCACTTTATTGTGTTTTGGTTATGGCGTAATACTCCTCCTCTTTGATTGCGATAAGAAACGTTTTCAGTCGACTGCTCTCTCCTTGCAAGAGAATTACATTACGCTGTGGTATTCTGAAAAATTTAGCCAAAAGAGCAATCACTGCCAGATTCGCCGCTCCCTTATCCGGTGGCGCCGTCACCTTTACTTTCAAATGGTCAGCTTCAATGATGATCTCTTCTTTCCTGGCCCTAGGAATAACCTTCACCTGAATTTGCATAATTTATTGATAACCTGAGTTTTGGGTTGTTCTCCCTCATCCTCAGGTTGATAACACCATTCATGGAAAAGGGGCCTGTGGAGAGGAGAAAAAACTCAAGTTAGCAGAAACTTAGAAAAAAATGCCATAGCACCTATGATCATCGCGGTATAGGCAATTTTTTTCGAAGGCTTTTTCCAGATAAGTGCCATAATGATCGGCACAAACAAAATGCTCACGGAGAGCTGATAGGAAAACATCAACATGGAGACCACATTGTCAAAGCAAAAGGAGAGAAGCAGCGTAGAGGCTCCCACCGCAAACGTGAGCCAGCGGCAAAGAGAGAGGGACTCTCTTTTCTGAAAAAAATCACAGGCGATATTTGAGCTAATGGAGCAGAGTAGAGAGTCGGCTGTCGATACGATAGCCATCAAGATCGCTGCAATCAAAATAGTAAAGACTGTTGGGCTAGTAAAAGCGGCAATCGATGTCATCAACACGCTTTCACCTGGAAGAATCGAAAGCGAGCGAGCGAGTTGTCCAAAATAAATAGGAAAAAGGGAGACAAAGAAAAGCACACCAGCAGCAATTAGAGCGGCATATGTCACAGTACGTGGGCTCTTAGCAGCAAAACAGCGCTGCCCCATATCTTGTTCAATCAACATAAAGAAGAGAGGCATGAACATCCACGTAAGCCAAGGAGCAGAGGAGGAAAAAGAGGCACTCACTTCGGGAAGATTAGGAGTTTTCCCCAAAAAGGCGATTAAAAAAGCAGCCAGAATAAAACCGGCCTGTAAGATATCCGTCTGGATGACAGCCTTGAGCCCTCCAAAAGCTGTATAGAAGACTAAAGTCATCCATAGAGCAATAAAGAGCCAGGGTGTTGAAAAGCCTAAAGAAAGAAAAAATTTCTTTGCAGCAATAGCTTGCGCCACCAAAATAAAGAAAAGGGAGACAATAGAAAGAATAGAGGCAAACTTGCGCAGTGGCACAGAGCCGTAGACTTTTTCGAACACCTCAGCCACAGTCGAGAGCTGCATTTTACGGAACTTCGCTCCAAAACCGAGCCCGAGTAACGCCATCCCTAGCACCATCCCCATGGGATAGCAAAGTACTATCCATCCATATTTATATGCCTCTTCGGCTGCTCCCATAAGCGCGCCACCACCGATTTGTGTCGCCAAAAGAGTCATCACAAGAGAGAACAACCCCACTTTACGTCCCATCAAGAAATAGTCATCACTACTTGAGGTGGAGCTACCACTTCTCTTACCTAACCAGACTTGAAAAACTCCTAAAACGGAGAGGAGCGAAAATAAAAGAGGAATATTCATTGCTTTTAAATTTTTTTATGCCCTATTATTATAGATGAATTGATTATTTCGGGAAAGAGATGAGTTCTCACAATTTTTCCAGATCTTACTTCTATTACTACTGGCGCTAGCCAATAGTTTCTTTTTGTCTTTAATTTAACTAATATTTTTTTTACAGGAGATAAATCATGAGCGAAGGTTCGATGATCAATTTAAAAAATTTTATAGCAATTACAACTCTTCTTTATTCGTATTGGCGATAGACCACGCCCTTTTCTTTTTTTAATTAAAAATTTTATTTCAGGAGTTTATTTATGAGTAGTGTTCAAGAGGCACTGCTATGTGGTTCTTTGTGCCAAAAAATAGCGGAAAAAGAGTTGAGTGTGTCAGAATGCGACGCGCTTACAGTATTGTTCATCAATCTAGTCGTGAAGTCACATGCAGCACTTGTTGCAGGGGATCTAAGAAAGTTCGATGCTGATGTAGGTGATGGGGGATGCCAAGCGAGAGCTTTCGCTTTGCATGGGATGGAGTTGTTGCCAGAGTGTGCAAGGTTAGTGGAGGTGGTAAAGCCCTTGAAGAGCAAGATAGATAAGGCGCGCTCTTTGCTCACTTCACCGAGTATTGCTACTCGGGTTTTTGTTGATTTGACAAGGGAAGTCACTCTTTCACGAGAGATGACCTTTCTTCTGCTCTCTTACATGATGACTTGTACCAAGTACGTACATGAGAAGCTGCCGAGTGGAGTGGAGATCACTCGCTCTAAAGTCGATGGCTTTAGCCAGTTGACCCCGAGGATAGACAAGGTAGATAGGGCAGTCAAGCGGGCTATGTTGAGCGAAGGGCAAGCACGCCTCTCATTATTGAGCATCGAGATGGTGCAGCTACAGGCAGCCCCTCTTGGCCATCCCTTTCTTTCATCTATGTTGAAGAAAACAATAGTGGGGGAGTGGAAG
>JBJXGG010000185.1:0-3201 GCA_046153495.1 Chlamydiales bacterium | reverse complement strand
GCGAATACTGAATTGAGTTATTGGGGATATCGGGGACTAAGACGACATTTTCCTCGTGTCACTT
Organism: Chlamydiales bacterium; assembly: GCA_046153495.1. GTDB lineage: Bacteria > Chlamydiota > Chlamydiia > Chlamydiales > JAAKFR01 > JBJXGG01. Next base: position 3,137 of record JBJXGG010000185.1, on the reverse strand, counting down.
TCCTCCGTTTTTCTGGAGAAAATCCAAAACGACTGGCACAAATCCAGCCTAGCGACGTGGTGATAGGGCATATAGGTGAGACGTTTGCAAAAGCGAGTGAACGCACCAGGCGTCTGATCTCTTTTGGTCCTTGGGTGGGGCACGAGGACCACTCCACGTCGGTAGGTCCCCACTCCACCCCAGCGCATGAGGAGATGGCCCTGTACAATAAAGCGATCTCTCTTATCTTGCTCACCTCCGAATATAATCAGCGGGAGTATGTCGAGAAGGCGCGTAACTTCTGGCATCCCTACTTTTGTCAATTTAAAGGCAACATCCGCGTGGTACACCAGCCAATCGATCTCAATGTGTTTAGGAGAATTAAACACGACTATCGTACCAACGACTTCCTTTATATAGGGCATTTTGGCCATATGAAGTGTGTCGGTACTTCGGAAAAGTTAGTAGCAAAGCTAGGCAGAACTCTGCATCTTTTTGGTTCTGAAAAAAGGCGTTTGGATAACTTAGATGAGACTCAGGTTAGAGAGCTGCCTTGTCTTGCTGACTTCTTTATTCAGCCAGGAATGTGGGAGGGACAATGCGTTGCGATCTTGGAGGCAGCAGCACGCGGTTTTATCCCTGTAGTTTCGCCTGAGACAGGATATCCCTATCATCACCCTTTTATTCTTCGGTATAATGATTTTGATTCCAATCTCAAAACTCTCAAACAGCTTATAAACACTTCAGCAGAAGAGAGAAAAGAACTGGCCGACGGTCTGCATAATAGATTGGCAACCGATATCGAACATAATACGTGGGACCGTTTGACAAATGTATTGGTTGAAGAGGTGCAAAAACTCTATTAATATGGGTTTCGAAAAGATCTTCTAAATCTGACATCTTACCTACCATGACTTTGTATCTTTATTTTTCGCGAATGGTATCATACCATTTAACCCTTCTCCTTCCTCTCTCCTTCAAACTGCATCGCTGTGAATCCGGTTTTTTGCATATCTTTGAATGAAGCAGAAGGTTTTTTGAGGATTTTAATGAAGGCGCGCAAGCGCCAATAAATTGAGATTTGACGGAATCCGAAATGTTCTGCAAGGCTATAAAAGATCATCTTCCACATATGCTTAAAAGATTGATATTTCCGATATAACCACATCTCAATCACGCAACTCGAAAAGGTGTACAATAGGGTGATCCCGATGGTCATCGTAAAAAAAATCAAGGCGAAACGTAATGTATTCACGCCGAAAAATAGCGTCAGAAAAATAGTGAGATAACCATAGGCCTCAAAAATAGGGGAGAGTACTTCTCCGAAGAGAAAATAGGGGTAAGAGATTAAACCGGCAAGTCGGTAACGAGGGTTGAAAAACATGCCACGATAGCGCCACATTACTTGTATGATGCCAACATGCCAGCGCGTTCTTTGTCGACCTAAAATCTTCCAAGTTTCAGGAACCTCTGTCCAACAAACAGGTTCTGGAATAAAGCCCGTACGAGGATTTTCCTTTTCGAGATAACGAGATTTTTTGTAGCGAAGACACATCTCCATATCCTCTCCGAGCGTGTTATTGTCAAATCCCTTCACACGCAAAAGAATAGAGCGTCGATAGAGCCCAAAAGCCCCGGAGATAATCAAAGGCCCACCTAAAAATTCAAATCCCATGCGACCAAAATAGAAAGAGCGAAGATACTCAACCGCTTGAATACCGCCGAGAAAACTCTTTGGCATATCTATTTTGGTGATCCCCTGCAGCTCAACACTGCAGCCATTCGCTACGCGAATGCTAGCTCCAAAACCATCGATCTCAGGATGAGTAAAGGAGTAACGTAGTAAGCGGTTGAGTTCTTTGCTATCGATAATAGAGTCGGCATCCATGACAAGGCAAAAGTCTGACTGCGCTGCATTAATCCCAGCATTCACAGAGTCGGCCTTCCCTCCATTTATTTTATCAACCACTACAAGGTTGGGATATAAAAGGCTGTGATAATACCCTACTATAGGCTTGGTAGGGATCGGTTGCTCATAAGCATAGTGGACACGCGTCAGACGGAAAGTGTTCTTGAGGATATCTAAGGTATCATCTGTTGATCCATCATTCACAGCGATAATTGCTTTATTGCGATAAGAGAGATTGATAAGAGATTGGATGCAAAAAATGATATTTCTCGACTCATTAAAGGCGGGTGCAATAATGGTAACCGAGGGGAGTCCCTCTGACGATAAAAGGACATCGAGACGCTCAGATTGGATCTTGCGGAAACGGGAAAAAATGGAAAATATCGATCCGACCAGAAGAAAGAGATAAAACCCATTGATAATGAAGAAATAAGTGACTAAAAGACGTTGCGTAATGATAATCAGTTCAATCATGTTCTTTAATTCGTTAATACATAGCGTGCTATTTCGTAGGCAAGAGGGTCTAAATCCCAATCTTGCCTTTCTAGTACTTGACGCCCTTTTTGCTTGTATTGCAAGAGGGCCTGAGCAGCTGCCAACCTTACTGCGTAATTTTGATCATGAAGCATCGGGATCAGTTTATCAAAAGCTTTTTCATTTCTGATGGTGCCTAATGCTTTAATCGCCTCGGTCCTGAAGAGAGGTTGTTCCTCTTGTAATTGGCCCATGAGGTCATCTACTGCCTCTTCTGAAGCGATATTGCACAAAATGCGAATCACTTTTCCCCGTATCTCAACGTTTGAGGAGAAGAGATCCTTGCGTAGCAAATTATGAATATTGCCGTAAAACTTATAGGAGAAAATATCGAGACAACAGAGACGCAATTGTTCGTCGTTTGTTTCTTGATACACTCGCTTTATTTCGTCGCTATCTGCAAAAGAGATACCTAACAGCACATTCCGGTAAATATATCTACAGCTAGGGGGCTCCTGCGCCATCCTTTTAAGCAATATTGCGATAAGGTCTCTTTCACGCAATTCTCCTATTGCTTCAACAGCAATCATGCGGATAAAAAAATCTTTGTCTTGCAATTTTTCTAAAATGAGCGGGCGATCGGGCTTCTCTGTATGTAGAAGGAAAATACGAATGCAGCGATTCCGTTTTATCCAAGCGCGTTTGTAGGCATTTTTTCTAGCCCAGGGAAGGAGAAATTTTTTAGTGAAAAGTTTCTCAATATTGGCCCAGTGGG
>JBJXGG010000172.1:0-4736 GCA_046153495.1 Chlamydiales bacterium | reverse complement strand
CTGCGGTTTAATGATCCCAAATCGGTCAATATTAGAAATATGGATCGATATGGGATCATTATAAATCCCGGGAGTTTTCGCGCAATCAGAGAGTGTCACTCTCAATTTAACCGGCTATATAGTTCTCCAATAAAAGTACTATGGTTACAGCTGTGGAGCTTTACTTTCTGTATTGTCCCAATCAGAGAGTCGTCTCCCTCAAAAATGACGTTGCGCCAACAACGGGTCACTCCTTTTAGGTAGCGATCATCTTTATTACGTCTCTCGACGAGGATCTCTACCTCTTCTCCTAATTTTTCCTGCATGAGTGCAGAAGAGACCTCTTGATGCAGCGCAAGTAGGCGCTGGTGCCTCTCATTTTTTACCTCTTCGGGAACATCATCGACCCACCGTTTTGCAGGGGTACCCTTCCGCGGACTGTATGTATAGAGAAAGGCATTACTGTAGCGGATTTCTCTCATTGCCTCCATTGTCTCTATGAATTCCTCTTCCGTTTCAGTAGGAAATCCCACGATCATATCTGTCCCTAATACTACTTCAGGGCAGATCTCTCGTAAAAGAGCTACCTTTTCAAAGTATTGCTCTTTCGTATACATACGGTGCATCTTCTTTAGTATGCGGCTGCTACCAGCTTGCAAGGGGAAGTGTACATGTTCGCATAAAGCATCAAGATCACGGATCGACTCCATCAACTCGCGCGTAATGTCCACAGGATGAGAGGTAAGAAAACGTATGCGATTCAGTCCATTGATTTTGTCTAACTCATAGAGAAGGTCGTGGAAAAGCATCGAAATCTCAGGCTTATCTTTCCCATAGCTATTCACGTTCTGTCCGAGAAGAGTGATCTCCTTGAAGCCTTGATCGATTAATTTCCGACACTCCTCAATGATCTGCTCAGGAGCGCGTGAGACCTCTGGACCACGTGTGTAGGGGACTACACAGTAGGTGCAGTATTTGTCACAGCCACGAATAATCGAGACATATGCCTTGTGCTTATCCATGCGTTTGGCAACGGTATAGTCCAGCTCTTGCGTGAAGGTATCGTCAGTGCGCAATATCTGCTGATTACCTCTCATTACCTCATCGAGAACAAAATCGAGATCATGGATATTATTGGTCCCCAGTACAAAATCGATATGAGGAAGCTTGCGGAAAAGGGTCTCTTTTTTTGCGTTAGCCATGCAACCAGTCACGCCGATGACACTTTTTTTCTTCCCCCGCCCGAGTTTTCCAAGCTTTCCCATCACCTTACGCTCAGCTAGATCGCGGATCGAACAGGTGTTAAAAAGAAGTAGGTCAGCATTCTCTTCCTCTTCTACCTGCGTGAGCCCGCGGCCTGTTAAGATGCCGGCCATCACTTCCGTGTCGAGCTCATTCATCTGACAGCCGTATGTGCGTACGTAAAAGGTTTTCATATAATATCCTTGAAAATAAATGGAGAACCATCCTAACTAATACACGTAAATATTGCAATTGGAGCGTAGATGGATATTCTAAAATTTTTTCATGTCGTAGCCGCCTTCTTTTGGATAGCCTCTCTCCTTCTTTTAACCCGCATAATCTCTTGGCAAGGTGATAAAAGATCAGAAGTACAACGGGCCTTTGCTCCTATCTATCAAAGAATTTATTTCTTTATAGAGTTGCCCTGTATGGTTTTTACCGTGTTGTTTGGGCTGGTCCTCTTGTTCTTAAAAAATGTGAACTGGTTGGCCCCTTGGTTGCATATGAAGCTTACCTTCGTCGCTCTTCTTATAGTCTGTGACCTCCTTTTACTTGCGCAGGTCGTTCGTCTTCAAAAAACTGGTATAAAAGGTAGCGCTATTGGCCAAAAAGTTTTACATTGGATCGTGGTTTTTGCCCTCCTCTGCGTCTTAACAGCCATCTACATTTTGAAACCGCGATTAGGTGGATAAAAACCTGTTGGCAAAAAAGCCATAAAATTCTATGATTCCCATCCTTAAAACGAAGGAAACAGCATGAAACGAAAAAAAGACAATTACACCACCCAGACGCGAAAAGAAGACGTGCGGCGTGGTTGGTATCTTCTCGATGCTAAAGGAAAAACTTTAGGCCGTTTTGCGGCAGAAGTGGCTAAAATTTTACGTGGAAAGCACAAGCCGAGTTTCACCCCGAATGTCGACACCGGTGATGGTGTAGTGATTGTGAATGCAGAGCAGATTGTGGTGTCAGGATCGAAAGAGGGACAGAAGGTGTATTGCTATTACACAGGTCACATTGGTGGACTACGTGAGATTCCTTTCCGCACTATGCGCGCCCGCAAGCCCGACTATATTATCCGTAGCGCAGTAAAGGGAATGATGCCTAAGTCCCGTTTAGGCAAGCAACAGTTGCGCAAACTAAGAATTTTTAAAGGCGCGGAGCACGACAATGCTTCCCAAAAACCCATTAAGGTAGACATATAAAATGGCGAATAAAGAGTTACAAGAAGTCGTTGCTACTGGGCGCAGAAAAAGATCTGTATCGAGTGTACGTCTAAGGCCAGGAACAGGCAAGATAGACGTTAACGGCAAAGAATTTGAGAAGTATTTTCCTCTCCAAGTGCAGAGAAAGGTGATTTTAGACCCTCTCAGCATGTTAGAAAAAGAGAAGAGTTATGATATGATTATTCGTGTCAATGGTGGAGGTATCGAAGGACAAGTGATTGCCACTCGACTCAGCATTGCACGCGCTCTAGTAAAGGAGAACGAAGAGCTGAAACACGACCTAAAGAGAGTCGGATATCTCACGAGAGATCCCCGAAAGAAAGAGAGAAAGAAATACGGCCATAAAAAGGCTCGTAAGAGTTTTCAATTCTCCAAGCGTTAAGTATCTGGATTTCCCCCTCCTCCTTACCTTGGAGTTTGGCCTTCTGGCTTCGCCAGAAGGCTTTTTTTTTCGGCTATAGTATGACTCTTATCGAAGATAAGAGAGGATTTTTTCGAGCTGTTCGTTCAGATCGGGCCAAAATCTTTTCAACGTGACAATGAGCTCACGAAACTCAATCGTAGCAGCCGATGGAAGTCCTCTTAAATAAGAGACTTCTGTTGCACTCAAAACCGGGTCACCAAGCCGGAGTTTATGGAGAATCGCTATGGGGAATAGGTAGGGATTTTTTTGGGGATTACACTCTAGAGGTGCTTCGCCCTCTTGCGCCCAGACTCCTAAGATATTGAGAAGAAAGGCATTGTGTTCTTTATGCTGCATCATGTATTCATAGGCTTGATGAGTATCGTGTAGATCGAGAAAAAGAAGTTTGTAGGGACCTTGGATGTGCTCTGCTATAAGAAGGATATTACGCACTCTCTTCAACAGTTTTTGCTCTGCTACCCCGTTTGTAGAAATATGGTTGAGATTGGGACTGGAATAGCAGCGTACTCCTAAAATTATTCTGTCGGGTCTCCCTTGACAAAGAGCGTGGTAGTTTCCGTTCCATGGTTTCGCAGGGGCAGGTATGAAAGGAACGCGTGGAGTTTTGGAATAACTAACGCCTTGACTTTCAGAGGCGAGAGTCACGGTGGTTTGTTGCTCGTGTAAGCTCACTGCATGATGTTGAGCTTGCACCACACTTGCTGTCTGTCCTGCTTGCGATAGATCCAGCATGTGGGGGAGTCTCTCATAACAGACAAAAGCGCGCAAGGCGGCGCGAAGCTTTCCAAAATCTAATACTTTCCTCAATTCACTACGTCTTTCCAGTGGGCCGATCATTTGTTGTTCTAGTTGAGCTATCGCCTCTTTTGCTGGAACTTTTTGTATAGGAACTCCTAAAGAGTGCATTACATCTTGCTCAGTTCGTGTGATAATAGAGTCTTCGAGTAGGTGGAGAGACCCCTGGTCCGGTGCTGTTGAGGAACTTTTCCCGAGTAACGAGAGGAGCTTTGCTCCTACTCCCTCAGAAGAGGAGGTGCGTTGTAGAATCATAGCTTCACAAGCGGAAGCGATTTCATCATCTAAAAAGGAGGCAATGCTTTGGAAGTAGTCCCTGCCTCGCACTAGCCCCTGATTAACAACGAGATGCAATATTATTGCAGACATAGGGGCGTTCATCATATCGACTCGCATAGCTGTCAGATCTCTTTCGTGCAGAGCAAGGGAGATGGTCTGACTACCAGGATTGCGGAAGCGCCCTATCCCCTGTACAGCGAGAGCACTTGTGAGATAACGGTCCATTGTGACGCAACCTCTAGCAACTACTGACATCTCCTTTACGTCGGTACCGGTAGAGCGATGCTTTGGTATAAAGATAAAAATGCTTTCCCCAGGTACTTGGGAAAGCTGTTTTGGGACGAATTGCTCACAAGATCGCTCAAAGATAAACTCATTTCCCTCTCCATCAAAAATAAGAACCCCTTCTATCTCCCCTCTATTTTCCAGGATACACTGACAAATTTGTATGTTCTCCATGTCGCGGAATGTACCTGCCGCATCAACGATCACTTCATGATCTTTTATCAGACGCATTAAGCACTCGTCGGCTCCACCAGAAAGAGAAAGTACGCGGTCTCGAGAGCGTGTCATAAGACGATAGAAGCAACGTACCGTGCTGGTCTTATCTTCATATGATCTTGAGTGCAAGGGGTGGAATGAGGGGTCAACAGTTGCAGAAGCTGCTTGGGTATGGTGGATATTACGCATTAGGCTAAACGCATTAGAAGCAATTCTATGGGGATAAATCGTGAGATTTCGCAAGGCGGTATATTGTATAAATCGAAGCTTCTGTGCGGGATCTCTATTAAGCT
>JBJXGG010000169.1:0-2560 GCA_046153495.1 Chlamydiales bacterium | reverse complement strand
AGCTTATAACTCTTACGAAAATATGAGACAACAAAAAATCCCATTACTACCATGCCCACAACCCCTAAACTCGCTAACACTTCCAAGGCGATGTTGGTTGGCTCAAAATATTTGATCCAGCCGATGGAAGAGGTGACCTCATCCATATATTCTTTGTGTTCATGTGTCGCAAGCCACGAATAATACCTCTGTGGCGAGACTCCCCCGAAACCAACACCGATCCACGGCCTTTGTAAAAACAATCTCCAGCAATCGACAATCCCTTCCCACCTGATTACAAAAGAGCCATGTTTGATGCCTTGATAGAAAAATTTCAGAAAATAGCTTTTAGCAACACGCATCATCGGCAACGCGCACACTGTCCCAATAGCAAGAAAGCCAAGAAAAAAACGTAAGAGTCGCTCTCTATAGAAAAAAGGAATGACAAGGAAAAAAACGAGATAGGCAAAAACCGTTGAAGTGGAGGTAGAGAGGAAGTAGAGAAAGTTAGCGAACAGCACAAGAGATAGGGGGGCCCTCTTAGCAAGATAATAAACGTTTACCATCATCACAAAAGGAGTCATATAAAGAGCATAGTAGGAAGGCTCGTAACAAAAAGCATTCGGACGACAGATATGACTACTGATATATTGGCTCACAAAAGGCGTAGGGAGGTGGCAAAAAGAGAGAAGAAGCTGTAAAAAAGCAAAAAGACCGACCACGATGAAAGAGGCAAAATAGAATAAGCCGACCCTCTTCGCTCCCCAGCAACATACCAATTGATAGGGTAACAAAAAATAACAGAAAAAGGTAAAGCCAAACCATCCAAGAAATACACAACACCTTAGTTTATAGGGAGAAAAGAGAAAAGAGATACATAGACTAAAAATGATAAAGAGAAGGGCTACCACAATCCAACGATCGATTTGCCACAGTTGTTTATGATATCGGAGCACCATCAAAAGCAGCATCCCCAAGGCAAGTAGATTATTCAGGCGAATCGTATGAGTGGCAAGTCTAAGACTCAACTGGTCAGCGTGAATCGTGCAAAAGTAGAGAAATACCAGCGGAGCAAAAATATCAGCTAACTGCCATTTTTTTAAGCCAGCCACCGGAAAAGTGAGAAATGTTTTCATGGGTCCTGTTTTTGCTATAAAGAGGCTGCGGCGAATCTAAAACAAATTCGGGATGTCTTTCAAGGAATTCCAGAATAGCGGCCCGAGGATTATCTTCTTTCCAATGCGCCTTTCCTCGAGGAGTATCAGCCAACTCCTCTTTGATCCCATCCGCCACCAACAGGTAAGAACCCGGCGTCACGAGAGGAGCAAAATTTTCTAACTCCTTTGCCACATGTTTTTTAGAATGATTTGCATCCAATATCACCAACACCTTCCCCTCTACACTCGGGCGCAGCGTAGCGGAATCACCTTCCAGCAAAGTAATCCAGGGAGCCAAAGCATGCTGTTCTAGTCTTGCTCGACTGTGGGGCCGTAGATCGATATCGATCCCGATCACGCGTCCATTGTCAAGCGCTTTACATAATGAGGCATAAAAAAGAAGAGAGCCTCCCATCGCGATTCCCGTTTCAATAATCACATCTGGCTTGAGTTGGAAAACGAGCTCTTGAATCCGTAAGAGATCTTCGGGCAGTTGGAGAATAGGGAGACCCATCCAAGTATAAGAATAATGATGCCGGTGTGTCCAACCTACTTTTAACCAGAGTTTTGATAAAATAGAAAACGCCTCAGCAGAGTAAAGAGGAAGCTCCTTACCCTCTACTATGAATCGATTCTCATTCACTTCCCACTTCAACTCTCTCTTCCCTGTTTGCGTAGACGGTGGCCCTTCCTATACTTAGGTAATCAAACCCTTTTTCCGCCATCTCTTGCGGATTATATTGATTACGACCATCAAAAATGGCCCTCCCCTTCATCGTTTCTTGCAATTTTTCCAAGTCGACGAAGCGAAATTGCTTCCAATCCGTCACCAAGATGACAGCATCCGCCCCTTTTGCGGCCTCATATTCACTGCGGCACCATACAATTTGCGGAATCTTGGGTAAAATTTTTTTTGCGCACTTATATGCGATGGGATCGAATAAGGCAAGATAGGCTCCCTCTTCCAAAAGAGTGCGGATGACATCCAAAGAGGGGGCTTCGCGCATATCATCAGTCCCTGGCTTAAAACTTAATCCCCAAATGGCGATCTTTTTTTTCTCGACGTTTCCTGAAAAATAGGCCAAAACCTTTTTTGCCAAAACCCTCTTCTGGCGAAGATTCACCTCTTCAATGGCAGAAAACAGCGTGCTCTCTTCGCCTGCCATGTTACAGAGCGCTTTCACATCTTTAGGAAAACACGAGCCTCCGTAACCTGCACCGGCATAGAGAAAAGCGTATCCAATACGGCTATCCGAACCAATTCCCTTGCGCACCTGACCTATATCTGCTCCTAGCCGCTCGCACAGCCGCGATAACTCATTCATAAAGGAGATGCGCGAAGCAAGCATCGCATTTGCTGCATACTTCGTTAACTCGCTCGAGGCAGGATCCATGACCAAAATACGATCATGATTGATGTTAAA
>JBJXGG010000157.1:0-7997 GCA_046153495.1 Chlamydiales bacterium | reverse complement strand
CGTCTAAAGTGAAGCAGCAGCTGCAAAAATTTTCTAGGGTCAAAGATGCCGTTTTGCTCCAAAGGATGTTTAGTTCTTTCCTAGCTCTTTTTGAGTCAGAAAAGTGGGAGATGGATGCCGGAAAGGTGCTCGATATCGTCTATCCTGAAGAGGAGACAATAGGAGCTATGCTCACTATCCCAGAGAGAGATTTCTTTGCTGCAAGGTTGGAAGAACAGCGAGAAAATATCGATAAGTGGAAGAGGGAGCTTTCTCCCTATTTTTCTCCGCTGTCTATGAATTACGAGAAATTACTTTTTGTGGACCTCACACGCGTCGTAGTGGCAAAAGAGCGGTTTTCTCCCTCTCTACTCCATCTTTTCGGGGAGCAGAGTTTGAGTGAATATAGAGAGATTGCCGGGCGGTTTGGGGCTGTTCTTCTAGTCCTCAAAAATCTTGCGGAAGAACTCTTTCATGATCATACATTTGAGGCGTGGCGCGCAGCAGAGTTTAAGGAATATTTGGCTCAAAAAAGGAGAGAAGAAAAGGCGGACAAGAGAAAGTATACACGCTCTTATCTGGAATATCTCGATGAGAAAGAGAGGGAGATGTTTGCTCTCTTTTGGGAACACGAGAAGTGGACTTTGCTGCTGGCATTTTTGAAGGGAGAGGGAGAGCTACCGGGATATAGTGATACTCTCAAGTTGTGGCAGCGGGAATTGACACAGGGGGCCTATCCTGCTCTGGAGTGGACAAGAAATTATAGGATTTTTTGTGCGTTACTAGAAGATATGGATACCTCGATACTGCCTAACTATTTGGCGACAATCCGGACGTTCCAGCAGTTGGATCAGCCTCTTTTGGGAAAATATCGCGGTCTACGGCATGAGAAAAGGGGTCAATTAGAAAAAAATCTGGCCGCAGCCTTCTATCCCCAATATGGTTATGGAACAGCGCGTTCACATGCTTTTCGTCAAGCTGCGGTAATCGGCTCTCTCTTTAAGCTTGTACCTGCCTATGAGGCTTTGCGGCAAACGTATATGAAGGCTCTCGAAAAAGGGAAGAGCACGTGGGAAATCAATCCACTCGTGATCATTGATGATAAACACAAAACGTGTGGAACGGGGGGGGGTGGAATGTCGGTTTCACTCTCGATGGGCGACCGATCCCTATCTATTATCGGGGAGGGAGGTTGCCTCGCACAGAACACGCGGGTGTGGGTAGAGTGGATTTGCCGCGTGCGTTAGAGGCGTCGAGCAATCCCTACTTCTCCATGCTGGCAGGAGATGTGATTGAAGATCCAGAGGACCTGCTTCATGCTTCTAATCTTCTTGGATTTGGAGAAAAAACGGCTGTCAATCTTCCAGGGGAATATGCGGGGAGTTTACCAGAAGATATTATCTATAATCGAACAGGGCTCTATTCGATGGCGATAGGGCAGCACTCTTTGGTCGGCACGCCTTTGCAGACGGCAGTGATGCTCAGTGCGATCGCCAATGGTGGCAATGTGTTGCGTCCTAAAATAGCGATGGATGAGGATGTCGAAGTCCGATGGCAGATTTTTTTGCCAGAGGAGATCAGAAAACCGCTTATCCAAGGAATGAAGCAGGTCATGGTAGGGGAAAAGGGCACAGCTAGGAGTGCGCGCTCCCAATTTCCTGCCGAATTGTTCCAACGCGTCGTAGGTAAAACGAGTACGGCAGAGACATATGAGCGCTTTAGTCTTGATGGCACGACAGGACAAATGAAAGATAAGGTAATCTGGTTTGGAGGGATTCTCTTTTCAAAAGAGGATAAAGGTTCTTATAAGAAGCCGGAGATCGTGGTGGTCGTCTATTTAAGATATGGTCTTTTTGGTAGGTTGGCCGTCCCATTTGCTCTGAAGATGGCGCAAAAGTGGGAAGAAATTAACGAAATGGCATCGAATTTGCATGAGGGAGTGTGGTGAAAAATTACGGAGCCATACTATGGGGAATTCGGTACCTGCACGGGAGCCTAATTTAGCAAAAGAGTATTTTTGTCAGGGAGTTGGGAAATTTCTCGACGGAAAATATGAAGAAGCACAAGAGGAGTTCCAAAAGGCGCTGAGCCTAGATGGCTCTTTACCGTTAGCCTATTGTTACCTGGGAATTATCTCTCTTGAATTAGGCGAGGTGGATAAAGGAATGGGTTGGTGTGAACAGGGATTAGAGGTCGACCCCGATAATGGATATCTACATTATTGTTTAGGAGCTGCTTTCGAAAGAAAAGGGATGTGTAACGAAGCTATTGAGCAATACCAGATCTATTTGACGGACCACCCACGTGACGCGGAGTGTCTCTTCAGTTTAGGATGCGCTTTTGATCAGCAAGGGAGTTATAGCAAAGCGCTAGAACACTACCAAAAAGCTTTAGAATTTGATCCCAGTCACTATAAATCGTCCTATAATCTTGCTCTTGTTCTAGGGGAACAGGGGAAGACAAAAGATGCAGTAGCTTGCTTGGAAAAAACTGTTGAGATCAATCCCGCATATTGGAAAGGGTGGATCAAGCTCGGTCTGTTTCAGTCATTCGCCAAGCAATGGAAAGAGGCGACGATGGCATATGAGAAGGCGATCGAGCTGCGCCCCGATATCTCAGATAGTTTTTACAACTTGGGGCTTTGTTACCTCACAGGAAACAAACCCCAAAAGGCATTGACAGCTTTTAAGCGTGCACTCAAATTGTCTCCAGAGGATGCAGATTCCTGCTTTTATGCTGCCATCGCGCATATCGACATGAAAGAGGATGAGCAGGCGATCGCCGCTCTCCATGGTACATTGAGTATTGATTTAGAGCATGAGAAGGCTCACTATCTATTAGGAAGACTCTATCTATTGCGCGGCGAGAAGCGAAAAGGGGAAAAAGAGATCAAATATTTGGAAAACATTGGATCTACTTACCTCGAGTCACTCAAGAAGTGTGCTTCTTCTCCTCCTGCGAAGAAAAAGAGGGCTGTAAAAAAGTGAGGGTGAGTTTGCGTAAGGGAATTCTTTCTTTTCTTTTGGTCTGAGCTGTCACAAAGGCAGTATGATCTGGTAACTTGCTCAGGTCATCTAATCTCTCATCCGTCACAAAATAGACTACCGCTTCTGCTTGTTTCACAGCTCTATGTGTTGCAAGAGCATAGGGACCTTCCCAGCAAGTAATAACCTGAATTTTGGGTTTTACTACCTCTCCAGAAAATCCCCAAATCTGCTGTGTCATCTCTTCTGAATCCAAGGAAGATAACCTAATCATATTTTCCTTTTTCAGAGAGGTGGGGATGGCGACCTCTCTTTTCCCACAGAAGCAAAGGGGGCGTTTCGTGCTGACGTAATGTAGAATTTCCTCCCAGCACTTCCCCTCGTCTCCAAGATGTATCCTTCCTTGAGCGAGGAGGTTATTTCTCGACGCAGAGGGGCCCTGCCAGGCCAGTTGGAGTAAGATCCAACCGACGCTTGCGAAAACACCGAATAGCGCGCCTCCCGTTGTGAACAGGCTTAAATGCGGTAGGTTAGGTAAGGCGGGGGCAGAGGCCCATATCAGCGGTTCGGAATCGAGGTTCTCCAAGTTGTAAGAGAGGTTTTTTGCCTCAGTCGTGGAGAGAAGTTCCTCTAGTAGACGTGTTTGCATCTCTTGATTAATTTTGAAAGATTTGTCTACCAATTCGATGTCATGGGCCTGGACACTTTTCTTCAGAATATCTGCATAATTCCTTTCGACGGTCTGGTATCGATGGGCGAGAGTGAACAAGAGACGTTTTTGGCAAGAGAAGAGGTTTTTTTGCAGGGAGATAATCTGTTCTTCCTCATCTTGTAGTACAAGAGAGACTTTATCTTGTATGAATCCCCTTGCACGATTAGCCTTTTGTTCCTGATACTTTTTTTCCATCTCCATTTTTTCTGAAGCGGGGAGAAGAAATAATTTATTCAACTTTTTGATCTCATTATCATTGATCAAGGAAAGCATTGCATCTGTCAGGAAGGGGAATCCCGTTTTCTTTTCCTCTATGAGGTGGAGAATTTCTTTGCATAGGAGAATCTTGCTACGAGAGGCGTTGATTTTCTTCTCAATAGCAGTGAGTTTTTCCATTCCTGTATCATAGTCCATGATATCGGCTTTCAGCTGTAGGTCAGGTTGCTCTACCTTTTCCAAGATAGTTGTGAGCGGCAGCCTCTCTTGGTAGAAAGTTTCGTAGAGAAGTTGGAGTTCGAGGCCTAGCTCTGTCAACATGGTAGCGGCGCCTGCTTTTGCGGAGAGCAGATTGGCAGGATTTTCCGTAAGCGGTAGGTTGTTATACTCTAGTTGTTCGAGAGTCTTCTCTTTTCTACGAACAGCCAATGCTTGCATTTCGGCGAAGGCTGTTTCTTCGCGCTTATGGAGGTAGTCGAGCTGCTTGATCACTTTTTTCTCTGCGCTCTCTCGTAAAAAAGCTTGGTACTCCTCCATCACCGTATTCACAACAGTGGCAGCGTAGAATCTGTTTGGATGAGTGACAGAGATATTGATTGAGGAGTGGTGTTCGGGGTGAGCCGATAGAGAGATAGCTTTCTTGATGCTCGCTATAGCCTCGTTCATTGGAATGAGAGAGAGAAAGTACGATTTTCCGAAGACCTCTTCGCAAGCATGTACTGTAAAAGAGCTCCCCTCCCAATCGAAGGGTAGATCCAATCTTCCGCAACCCAAGAGAGTTTGTTCATGGAGTACCTCAAATTGTGTCTCATTTATAAAACGTAGTTCGAGATATGTGTAAGTAGGGGCGTTATAAATGAGAGAAGAGAGCTCTAATGAAGCAGAGGGGTCAGGAAAAAGGATTTTTGCGATGCAAGTCGCGCTACAACCAAAGGGGGCGGGGGCAGGGTGTTTTTTTTGGTAGAGCACCGCTTTCTCAATCCGGAGTGAAGAGACGATATTCCTCAGTAGTTGTACGACTTTTCCACACCCTTTTTTCGTTTCAAATAGGCTCCCTTGGTAGCGGAGACGTTTTACTACCTTTTCCAGGACAGGAGGAGAGGTCATAAAAAAGAAGGGGGCCTCTTCTTTCGTAAACTTTTCTGGAGCAGCAGAAAAGAGAGAGGCAAAACCGACTCCTCGCGGTTCAGAAGAAGCCGTTTTGAAGATTGCTTTGGCTGTATAAGAGTAGGGACGTGTTGCTTTGTAACAAAAAAGGAGCAATCCGAAAGCAAGAGCGCACCCTAAGATCCGATAGCGCGCCACCCTTAGATTAGAAAAGAGATCGCTAAAGGAGAGCACGATACTCTTTTTTACCATCCACATACCCCTTTTGCCTTCACTCCTAAGTCGATCAACAGACTACTGGGGAGCAGCTGATCGATAAAGCGGTTCCACTTTGTAATCGGCTTTTCAGAAATATAAACCGTATCGCCCGGCATCAATAAAAGGCTGTCGTTGGGTAGGTAGGTGATATGATTCCAAGAGAGACGATAGATTTTGGGATTCAAAATATTGCCACGAATCACTTGAATACACCGCTTGTCACCTGTAAAAGGAATTCCTCCGGCGTGCGCTAACGCTTCACGCAGAGAGAGAGAACCTGTAGGAACGGGGACTACCTTAGCAAGGCCCACCTCTCCCATCACCATGACGGTGGAGGCCATCGGGTTTGCAATATAAACTTTATCTCCAGGCCGCATCACAATATTCTGAGTCATATCCGCTTGATGAACCAGCTTGGAGAGATCGATAGGAAGGATCGCATTATCTCTTACCACATAACTTTTGAAAAAATTGGCCGTGGGGGAGACACGTGCAAGGGAGAGTACCTCGAAAAGGCGGATGCGTCCATTGATAGGCACCTCAGAGAGATCAACTTCTCCAATCAATGCTACTTTGCTCCTATTCCTTTCCACATATTCGAGATAGACTTCGGTATTCGAAATCTGCTCCCCATAGAGCTTTTCTAATCGCGTTTTTGCCTCTGTAAAAGTTAACCCTTTGATTGTGACTGGCCCCAAATGAGGAAGAGTAATCGCTCCATTCACTACCCGATATCCAATTTTGCTCCCAAGCGTGCTCACCGTCTCAGCCAAATCTTCGCGGGTAGGATGGAAGATCATGATTTTTAACACATCATCTTCATCTATCTGATCTTCATATTCTTGTAGGAAGTGCGGGGGTAGACAATCTACTTCATCTCCTTCTAGCTCTAGGATGGAGAACTTTCCTTGTTTGATTTTATACGAATCGAGGACGAATTCTTGAGCACCCTCTTTGTGGTATTTGTAACCGCAAGGTGAACAGCAAGCTGTACAGAGAAACAACAGAGAGAAGAGTAGATATCTCATAGCAAATGCATCCTACTGTAATGTTCTTTAAAACAATAGCCCTTTTTCACATAGTGGGGTAGATGTTACGGCTAGTACTATATTTTACGATTTCCCATCTTATTTCGTTTTTGTGCTCTCTATTTGAGTCAGTTTTGCTCTCTTGCACACCAACGTATATCGCTTTATTGAAGAAGAGGGGATCGAAAGGCGCGGTGAAACTTGAGGAGATGAAGAATCATATTGACCGACCCTTGGCGGCGATTCTTACACTGAACACAATTGCGCATACATTTGGTGCAGCAGGTGTGGGAGCGGCAGTGGTAGACGTTTTTGGCGACCATTATGTAGCGTTAGCCTCTGTTATTCTGACGCTGACTATGCTTTATTGGACGGAGATGTTGCCGAAAACGTTTGGAGCGATTTATTGGAAGCGCCTTGCCCCTCTTTTTGTTTTTCCCATACAGATAATGATCGTGTTTAGTTATCCAGTTGTGATCTCTTTCAATTTTATTGCACGACTGTTAGCACGCGGAAAGAAATATGATCGGATTACGGAAGAAGATATCCGCATAGCGTTAGAGGCAGGAGCGCGAGCAGGTGTGATCGAAGAGGAAGAGCAAGATATGGTAGAAAACATTTTTCGCTTGGGGGACCGCCGTGTTGGGATGCTTATGCTGCCTCGTGTTGATATTGATTGGATTGATATCAATGATCCTTTGCCTAAAGTACGCGATCAAATTCTTACCTGGAAGCAGGAGCACTATTTAGTCTGTGACAAGGAGATAGACAAGCCGGTGGGGATTGTGCAGACAGGAGATCTTCTTAAAGGTGCTTGGGAGGGGCAATTGCTCGATTTAAAAAGCATCGTAGTTCCCCCACTGTTTGTGCATGAGAATGCACACATCTTTGAGTTATTGGACTCTTTTAAGAAGACCCGTAAATCGATTGCGCTTGTGACGGATGAATATGGTGTGATACAGGGCGTGATACGGTTGTCGGATATCATGAATGCGATCATTAAGGATATCGATCAGCAGGTGATGGACGGTTCTTCTCAGGTATTGCGAGTGAATAATCGTTCTTGGATTATTGACGGAAAAATGCCGATCGATGAATTCAAAGAGGTTTTTCATTTTGAGGCATTACCTTTTGAAGAGCGCGCACGTTACAGGACTGTGAGCGGACTATGCATGAATCAGCTAGGGGCTATTCCCAAAAAAGGAGACATTTTTTTGCTTTACGACCATCGGTTTGAAGTGATCCAAGTGCAAAGACGTCGTGTAGAGAAAATTTTGATGACCAAGCGTGACCAATTTCCTTAAGAAGCTGAATCAAGAAGGAGAACCCAAAACTCAGGTTAGGAAGCGCCTTTGACGATCTCTACAGCTGTAGCGTAGGGTTCCTCATGGAGAGTGTAAAATTTATCCTTTTCACTATCAAAACCTTCATAGTAAACTTTACCATTTACCAAGAAAATCAGAGCAATATTTCCATCACTTCTGTGTTTTCTATTTTCATCTTCAAACCCAATCCTTATCCTAAGATTCTCTTCGGTAAAAGGGTAGTTGTGTAGATAGGGGCGGATTGTTTCGTCTGCATTAAATCTCTCAATAAACCCCTCCATTACCTCGATATAAAGCGCTCTTGCTTCTTCCACGTTATATTTGTCAAGGGAGATGTAAGAAAAACCTACCTCTTCTATATCATGCATGAAGCCGCCGCCGCTGCCAA
>JBJXGG010000114.1:0-3745 GCA_046153495.1 Chlamydiales bacterium | reverse complement strand
ATCCCTGTCTTCGCATAAATTTGCTCCGCCTGCTGGGTCAATTCATCGAGCTTCGCTTGCGTTTTGCTAATCACTTCAGAATAATCAACATCTTCTTTCCCCTTTTCATCTTTTTGGATTACTTCTTCTTCAAGATCAATGTCATACATAGCCAAAACGTTTTTTAATGCTTTTACCATATCTAAGTCTTTTTCACTTACCATAACAAAACCCTCTCTTCATATGATTATACAATAAAAAAGTTTTTAATTTAATTCTTTAACTTATTTTCTGTTCAAGTTTTTATTGATTCTTTATGTGACAGGAGCTATATTCCTTAAGAAATAATGAGAAAGCCTCTGGCTAACTGAATTATGGCCGTTGTCGCTGAGCAATCGTTCTTGAGGACCAAGGGCTCGCATTCTTTAACCCAGAAACAAAACTATACAGGGAGTATCTAACATAAAATGAGTTACTTAAAAGAATTCACTGAACTATTACAGGAAGAAAAGCTTTCTCCATTTATTCGTCTCTGGGAAGAGTACTGTCAGTCAGATAATGTTGATGGCAAGGAACTCGCCCATGTACTTGAACTAATTCGAGACTCATTTCTGGCCGCCACCTTTGGGCAGCTTGCGGAGACGGTGCTCCCTATGTGGCAAAAAATTGATCATAAAGAACACAAGAACAACGTTCTGCGTCTTATCCTAGACGTGCAGACTTCCAACTCCCCGCTTTTCGCTGACCTTGCGCTAGACTATTTGAAGACGAACTATATTGATCATGACCACTTTTCTGAAAAGCTCCGTCTGGTGGGGCTCCGTTCGCGCCATAACTTTCAGGGCGCGATCACAAATTTTGAGCTTCTTTCACACATGAATAAGGGAAATTTTGTGTTCCATCTCGGCGGATGGGGTGTCGGGGAAGTTATGGAAATATCTATTCTTCAGGAGCATGTGCTTCTCGAGTTTGAGGGAATCGGAACGCTGAAAGACCTCTCTTTTGATAATGCTTTCAAAAACTTGAAACCTCTTTCATCAGACCATTTTCTTTCTCGCCGTTTTGGCAATCCAGACAAACTAGAAGAAGAGGCAAAAGAAGATCCTGCCGCAGTTATCCGCCTATTATTAAAGGATCTTGGGCCAAAAACCGCGCAAGAGATTAAGGAAGAGCTCGTCGACCTCGTGATTCCCGAAGCAGAGTGGACCAAGTGGTGGCAGACGGCGCGCACAAAAGTAAAGAAAGACACGAAAGTGAAGTCTCCGAAATCAGCGAGAGATCCTTTTGTACTTCGAGAGGAAGAGGTACCGCATGATGTGCGTCTTAGAGAGGCTGTTGCCGCTGCTAAAAATCAAGATGCGATTATTCTACTTACTTATAACTTTGTTCGCGACTTCCCTGAAGTTTTAAAGAATGCTGAGACGAAACAACTTTTAAAAGAGCGGTTGATGGCGACTTTGGAAGGAGATCCTCAGACGCCTATACTAAGCCTAGCGCGCAAGCTACAAGCCTGCTTTTTGCTTGAGGATATTTTTCCGGGAGAGTTTCCTGGGGCCTCTTCTAGTTTGATTGAATCTATTGAAAATTTAGAAGATGTGATCAACCAGATTGAAATCACTGCCTTTAGAAAAAGAGTGCTCTCGACAGCACGTGAAGTATGTAAAAATTGGCTGACTCTCTTTCTCTCTCTCCTTTTCAAGGTACCGCAAAACTATCTGCGAGACTATATTTTCAAAGAGTTGATGAAAACACCCGAGGCGGTCGAGGTGACCAAAGAGAAAGTGCGCGAATTGTTGCACAACATGAATCTGCACATCGAGCCCTTTTTCTGGTATTTTCAAAAAGTAGCGGCGGGAGATGATGTGCCTTATACAGACAAGGAGAGTAAACTCCAGTTTCTAGAAGCCGCGTTGATTTTGCTGCACTACATCGAGGAGAAAGAGGAATACCGCGACCTTGCGAAGAAGATGCACGCCCTTCTTGTTGCGAAAAGATACGTTGTTATCAGAGAGATCATTGAGGGAAGTTCCATAGACTACTTGCGGGAATTTTTGCTTTTAGCGAGCAAATGCCACAGCTTCACAAAACAAGATATGCGTATTCTCGACTCTCTTGCAGAGGTTGTTCAACCCTCTTTAGCAAAACAGAAAGATAAGAAAGTAAAGGAAGAGGAACAGATTATTTGGACCACGCCGGAAGGCTTTAAAAAGTTGCAAGAACGCATTCAAGAGATTGGGACTGTAGAGATATTAGACAATGCGAGGGAAATTGAAGCGGCCCGCGCTTTAGGGGATTTGCGTGAGAACTCGGAGTACAAATTTGCCTTAGAAAGGAGATCTCGTTTGCAAGCTGAGCTTAAAACACTTTCTGAACAGATAAACCAAGCTCGCGTGCTCACAAAGCAAGACATTTTCCCTTCTCAGGTAGGTCCAGGGATAATAGTAGATGTCGTCGACTCCAAAGGAATAAAAAAAACCTACACCTTGCTCGGTCCTTGGGATGCCGATCCCGATAAACAAATTGTCTCTTTCCAGTCCAAGTTTTCCCAAGCGATGAACGGGAAGAAAAAGGGAGATACATTCCAATTTCAAGGGGAAGATTATACGGTAGTTGCTACGAAAAGCTATTTGAGCTAATACATTCATGATACGGTAGAAACATGGATATTCTTTTAGCAACGACCAACGCACACAAAGTGCGAGAGATTCGCGCACTCCTTAAACCATTCAAGCGTTTCGATCTCTACACGTTGCGAGATTTTCCTCATTATAAACCACCTGCTGAAAACGGATCTTCTTTTGCAGAGATCGCAGCTAAAAAAGCGATGCATGCCGCTCAAACACTGCTCATACACGCTCTGGCGGACGATTCGGGGCTCGTAGTTCCCGCACTGGGAAATGCTCCCGGAATCAACTCAGCTCGTTATGCCAAAGAAGGGGCTTCAGATAAAGAGAACCGAAAAAAACTACTCCAAGAGATGGAGGAATTAAAAGGGATACGCCGCGACGCCTATTTTGAATGTTGCATAGCCTTTGCCTCTCCTCAAAAACTCATTCGTTCTGTCTGTGGAATAGCAGAAGGTAGTATCATTACGGAAGAGAGGGGAGGAGATGGATTTGGTTATGACTCCCTTTTCGTCAAGCATGACTACAACCAGACCTTCGCAGAACTAGGCGAGAGAATCAAAAATCAGATTTCACACCGCGGCAAAGCGCTCCAAAAAATGCTAATCGTATTAGAGAGCTATATAGCCGATTAAGAACCGGTCAAACAAATATTTAATAAACAACATGACATTGCCCCTTCCATAATCGGATCGTTCAATAGTCCGGTTTGTGGCCTTTTGCGATCCATGCACATGTTGATAGCTAACCCAATCACAGCTGCACCAGAAACGGCATACAGGGCATACTGTCCGGCGTTAGGTAGCCGTGAGAAGCAGCCCACCTGCTTGTATCCGAGGATACTGGATGTCACCATGGCAATGATAGCTAGTACGACAACAGTACGAGCCATATTTATTCCTGTACATCTAGGCAAACCACTCGCACTAAGCTGTCGTATTTCACCCCCTGCATTACCACCCACCGCCGTCATTCCATCCTGTCTACACATAAAAAACCTCTAATAAAAGATTAATAACCTGAGTTTTGGGTTGTTCTTGCTCGTAATCAGAGGAGTTTTCTGAGATGATCTTGCAATTTTTTGCGAAGATCATAGCCGCAGGCGCTATTATCGAGCAAAAAATTGCAAAAGCAGCCAGACA
>JBJXGG010000090.1:0-3961 GCA_046153495.1 Chlamydiales bacterium | reverse complement strand
GCGATCAACTATATTCATCTTCGGTTATTAGGCGTTTATCATTTCTTAAGAATTCCTTTTTTCATTTTTTACTTACAGTTTTTTCTTCATGCCTATCCCGCTAGATTATTTGATCCGAGACAAATCAAGCATAATATCGGTTTAATTTGTCGTAAGCAGGAGAGAGATTGGCTTGATTCCACCCTATCGGGCCGTTTGATGCTTGTTACATCACGCTGGCATAAACTACGATTCTGGCTGAAGAATCTTCTTGTTTTTGGGGCAGTGAATAGTAGAACTAAAAGAGTCGTCTATCTCTCGATGATGGCTCTTACGTTAGAGTTAAAAAACCCATTTGGCGCCGAAATTTTTTACCATTTTTTTCAACGAAAGCTCCATCTTATTGAGGAAGTGCGCAAGAGACTGAAATTTTTGAATGGACGCTATTGGGATCAAGACAAGGTGCAAGAGAACGTCGATATTTTCTATACAAATTCCCTTTTACAGCAACATATCATCAAAAATATGATCAAAGTGGTCAACAGAGCAAAAGAACCTCTTATTATCAAAGAGGCAAAGGCTGGATTGCGTTCTGGCTTATATCCTGTACTGGTCACGAAAGGGGGGTCGGGCTCTTATTGGATGCGTAACCCAAACAGAGAGGTGTTGGGTATCTTTAAACCATTTGATGAAGATATGGGAGCGCCTAACAACCCAGTTGGCCCTAGCCGTCAAGGCCCTTTTGGATTCAGGCGGGTACGAGCAGGAACGCGCGTCGGTGAGGGGGCGCACAATGAGGTCGGCGCCTATTTAATAGATTCCTATTTCGGTTTTGGTATTGTCCCGCGCACTTACTATGCCTCATTCACACACAAAAACTTTTTCCTAGCTTCGCAAAATCGCCATCTCACTTTGGGAAAAGATAAAAAAAAATATGGCTCTTTTCAAGAGTTTATCCAAGGGTTCATCTCTTTTAGTGACTTAGATGTGAGCGAGATCCCGAAAATTCCTTTGATCGAGTTCCAGCTTTTGGTTGTCCTTGATATGATTATCGGGAATTCAGATAGACATGCGGGAAATCTATTGATTGGTAATGATAAAATTGCCGCTATTGATAACGGTTTTTGCTTTCCTGATATACCAGAGAATATGACCGTCTGGCTGTGGCGCTATGTGCAGCAAGGAAGAGAGCCTCTCTGCGCTGGACTTGTACAGCTGATCGAAAATTTTCCTTTTGAGGAAATCTCTTGGAAACTGCGTAAACGGTGTTCTTTGCCGATTGGATCTATCGATAGAATGTACGAGAGAATCACTTTATTTCGTGAGGCATTGCGATTCGGGCTAGTTCCTGCAGAAATTTCATTTCTATTCGAAAGAAAGAACCTGGAGATGCTAAAGGACTTTAAAGAGACCCTCCCCGAAAAATGCAAAATAATCATCCAGGATTTTCTTCCTCATAAGGAGAAGAAATTGCAAGGAAGCTTGATAGAACAGTGGCTTGGCAGGGGAGACCCCAAATAATACCAAGAGCTATACCCAAACAAACTCGAGAGTTGGCCGATAGGCGGGTTCAAAGAGCCTAAAATCGACGATCGCAAGCTGCTCTGTATTGAATTAATACAGTGCAGCTTGCGAACTACGCGGATCGTCGATTTTAGGCAGCTTTCAATCCCGTCTCTCGGCCAACTCTCGAATTTATTTGGGTATACCTACTTATAAATGCCTTGCGCCAAGACCATATAGTCTTGGTTGAGGAGAGAGAGCACGGTCGAAACGATCGTCCACTCCTGCTGAATCTCAGTCATTTTCATCTGGAGATCCATCTGTTGGCTTTGTGACTGGTTTTGGTAATTTTGTTGGTCCCCTGTTACAATACTGTTGAATTGGGCGAGACCACCTGTGGTCACCGTATTGGGAGGAGTTCCTGTTGTCACACCATTTACAGCCTGACTTTCATCTGAAGTAAGATCTGTCTGCCACGTGGAGGGAAGTGGAGGAGACCCGGGAGCTGGGTTTTGTGCAATAAAAAACTCTGTAGGTTGTCCAGGCACCGCTACCGCTGTCATAGACTTGAGAAGAGTGTTCAACTTTGACACCTGCCCTTGAGCAGCGGTGATTTGGCTCAAATATCCATCCAGTTTTTTTAACATATCTTGTTTAGCTTGAGCGGTATTAGGATTGTTATCCCATTCCTTATCATTTTGCAAAGCGGTTCTTGCGGCAGTGACTTGGCTTTTTAACTTACTCAGAGCGGTTAAGTCTTTATTACTTTGGCTTATCTCTTGGTTGATCTGTGTGTTTACATCACTAGCAGAGCCGCTGAAAATACCAGGGGACTTTCCGTGCATCAATTCAGAAAGGCCGTAGTTGTTCGCCGACTCCGCAAAACCGAGCATAGTTGTTAAGAAGGTATTTTCTAAACTGTTTCCGTAGTTACTGAATTGCAACTCTTGCGCCAATGCTTGCAGATACGCTTCCTGATTTGGCATATATTTGTCGAGCACATCATTTTTGATCATATCTGCTAAGGAATCATACCCATCGGACTTTCCTTTCGAGATTTCCGCTGCCGCCCTAAACATCTTCTCGTAGACTACCATTTTCTTGACAGCATTCTCATATACAGCTTCTTTTGCAGTTAGGCCGTTGGGTGCATTTGCGGCGAAGTCCGTCGCGACCTGCGCCGCCAGCTTGCTCAGATCGCTCCAAGAAGAGACGGTCCCTTCCCCATCAAAAGAGGGAGGTATAGCTGAGAACGCTTTTAATGCAGTCGTCTCCCAGTTCGGATTGACGGTATAGGTCTTTGTCGTAGGGTCATAGCTAGCAAAGGTCGCTCCTCCACTGGAATCGGGAATATTTTCAGAGGTGTGCAATAGGGCATTTGTAATAGTCTGCAAAGTAGTAGAATCTGAGGCTGGGAAGTTTTGTTGGATGAACTGTTGGGCAAATGCGTCTAACCCCTGTGGGGTTTGTTGCCCCGGAGGCGTAACTGCCATGTATTCATTCAATATCTGATTTTGCATTACACGGATCATTAGTTGGTACAAAGAGGAGTTGGGAGTGACGTTCGGCATATTTCCTCCCACCACATGGAAAATCATCGAGAGGAACGAATCCATCTCTTTCGTGCCACCCGCTTGCACCACGTCAGAGAGTTGGAGAAGGTTTGTGAAAGCTGCGGTTAAAGAATCCATATCGCTGGTTGAGAGAGGAGTGTTCGTCGACATTTTCAGAAAAATAGATGCGATTACTTTTAAGTCATTTGCAACATCGGGTATCCCGTCTTTCTTTAAGCTTTCGATATAAGCAATCATGCTCTTCAAGCCATTGATGGCGGAGCCAGCATCGGCTGTCAAATCGGCGTACATCTTTGTCTCAACATCCCAATAGGCAGACTTATTAGAGGCAAACGGTAGATTTTCAGCCATATTGTTGAGTTGACCAATCATAGCATTCAGCTGCTTTATACTCGCCTCTGTGAGAGAGGGATATTGTTTTGAAATCGTGGCTAACTCTTTTTTCATGTGATTTAATTCGCGTCTCTCCTTTTTTACAGAGGCTCCTTTTTTCCCCTGTAAATTATCTTCGAGAATTTTTATCAGCTGTGGGAAGGTTTTTAACTCCTCTTGAATCATGGGAGCCAATAATTTTTGTAGGATGCTTCCCTCAGGGAGATCACCAATTTTTTTGATCGCACTCTCCCCGGTTACTTTTGCCGTCGTAATGAGAGTATCGGGCAAAGCGGGATTCACGCGAGCCAGAGAAGTTTGTGGAGCTTTAGTCTCAGCTCTAGCTTTCTTCACTTGCTCCTTTTGTGCTGTCTTTGCAATCTTGAGCGCCTCAGTAAGCCCCTCTTTTTGTGCGTTGAGTGTTAGGGCTGTTTGCAACGTCTTGTCGGGAACCGATGTCGACTTCTGTTGCATTGCTTTTTGTATCTCATTTTGATCAACTCTTTTAATCATAATTCAAAACACACAATTTA
>JBJXGG010000089.1:0-3278 GCA_046153495.1 Chlamydiales bacterium | reverse complement strand
ATAACTAGATCATTATAAGTATGTAATAAAGTAGATTTTCAAGTGAAATGCCTAAGCTTTTTGTTCCGTAGTGCGTCGTGGGGTAACGATAAATTGGAAAGAGGCGGTGAGGCAGAAAAGTGTACCCAAAAGCATAAGGCCCCTCGAATGCAAGAAGGGGAGATAACGGAGAAAATGAGCCCCCGCTAAGTTAGATACAATCCGATTAGGGCGTTGACAGATCGCCTGGCTCCAGTAAGGAGAGAGAAGAGAAGGCATCGGTTTAAGGGCGACAATCAGCGCAATCTGGAGCGATGAAATCGCTGCATTTTTATATAAAGGCGTAAGATAAAAGCAAGATGTACAGCACAAAGAAACTCCTAAAACGTGTCACCGGCAACACGCTCTCGATTGCTCCCTATATGAACTATCTCAAAGAGAAATACCACGAGATTTACAATAATTGAGGATTCCAGCCCAATACCTTGCTGCTATAGAGTTTAGCAAAGAATGGGCGATAGTTCTCACAATTTTCCAATCTCTCGATCATAGATTCCAAGCGGTAGAATCGCTCAGGATGCACCACTCGCTCTCTATGCAGCATGGTTGGGCCAAAAAGGATCAGCAGCAGCTGCTCTCTCTCACCCTCTTTCCACTCCTGTTTCAGCAGCGCAATGAGACCGGCAGTGGCCACTCCACTCGAGTCTAATCCATCTTTTGAACAGTGCGAAAGGAAGTTCGGATCAATAATCTCGATAATCTTCAGCTCAATAAATTGGTGTGCTATCGAGATGAAATCTCGCCTCTCTTCGACGCTCAAAATTCCCTTTCCGGCAAAAAAAACTGTATGGATCTGTGTGAATAACTGCTTTGCCCATTGGGAAAAGAGTTCATTTTTCACTTGAGTAGGAAAATAATATCCACTCCCCTCCTCGCTCAGATGTTCGTAGAATTGCGCAAGAAATTGCTCGCTCTCTTCAAGGTGTGCATACACCTGTGTTTGGTTATAGAAGTCGGTATCAATCGCCATTGTTACTACGCGCAAGACAGAGGCAAATTCGGCATTACGCGCTAATTCTTCTAAAACGACCGAGCGAGCATGTTCCCGCCAAGAAGTACGGTCTTGGAAATTGAAAATCAAATGGCATTTGACCTTTTTATCTAAAATCAGCGCGCGCAAATAAGTCTTAAACTCCTCTGCAATCTCTGCCTGATGGATAAATTGTTGCCGCACCGGACACGGCATACGCATTAATATAATACCATCAATACTGCACTCATATGTCGGGATATTCCCTTGCATTAATGGGTCAAAACAACGCTCATTACTCTCTCTGATAATATCAACCGCTTTGAAAACAGGCCCTGAAGGGTGCCGACTAAATACCTCATCTAAAGCTCGATACCCTTTCATCAGATCTTCTGAAATCGCCTCTTTCCCGTGAGGCTTGAGAGAGACGATTTTCCCAATCGCACCCTTTACCTCTTCCATATCGGATCCCAAGAGGAAAAACTCTTCCGTCAAAGCAAAGATGAGTTGCATCACATCGTGGAAAAAAGGAGCCTCTTCTGGAGGCAAATAGACCAAAAATCGTTGGTAGTCGCGATTATAAAGAATCGCTCGCAAAAAAGATTGAAAATCATTGAAATAGAGATGACACCCTTTGCCCGAAAATTGCCGAATCAAGTTGCGAGGATTCGCTGCTAGCAAAAGCGCCATAATACTGAAATGAACGAGTACAACGAGCTCCATCTCCCTATATTGATGCGCCTCCTGATAAAATTTCTTTATCTCTCGGGTTGCCGTATGAAGGATTTTCTTTGCGAGAATATGCACACCTCGATCCTCCCAGTTTTTCACCTGTAGTAATGGATCATCATCGACATACTTCCCAAAAAACTCCGTAAAATCGCACGCAAGTTTGATATTACGCGCAAGCTTATAGGTGAAAAAATCGTGGCCAGCCTCATTTTTCAAATAAAAGAGCTCATAGAGATGGTCTTTGCGGATCACCTCAATATCATTGAGGATATGGACTTCACCAATCTCATCTACCTCTTCATCAGCACTAAAAATCTTCTCCCTCTCCCCTTCCACCTTCTTTTGCAAAGGAGCTTTAGCAAAATCACCGAACAGCTCCTTGACTACTTTTGTGCGATAGAAATCCTGCAGCGACTTATACTCTTCAATCTCAGTAATATTCTTCTTAAATATCGTGCCGTATTTCTCCAGCTTTTGGGCCGCTTCACCAACCAATACCATGACTGTATTGATCCCCTCCATCAACCTGCGCGATTCACCTGACTTCCGCATCTTCGCATAAAAAGTCGTCAAATATTCATGGACAGTGCGGAAAGTCTCTCGAATCGCATCCAAGGTCTGCTCATCACCAGCAGCTCCGAGCCAATAGTTTTCCCTCTCTTCTCTTTTATGCACGATCAGGTGCGCATCATCCGTAACCTCTATCTGATGCAATGAATCCGCATCAACCAAAGCATTCAGATTATCTAGTGCCTCCAGAATACTTAGCGCCATCCTTTCACTCCTAGGAAACCCCTCTAACACACTCTTAGAGAGAAGATTATCTCCTATAATCATTATCTCAAGTTCGTTAAATTAGGAGCAAAGAAAATATTTTATTTTTAACTTTCTTATATTCAATATCTCTCGAATTATTTTTCAAAATTCTTGATTTTTTCTTAACATAAAAAAAATAGTTTGCATAATAGAGAGTATAAGCAATCAGTAAAGAGTCTGCGATAGCTGGAGGAACAAGGAAACGCTCTGTAATGAGATTCAGGATAATCTCACGCAGGAAACAACTTTATAAAGTTATCCACCTGCCCCCCTAAGGTTGGAAACGGTTGGGGGTCTACATAAGGATGTGTAGATCCCCAATTTTTTTATTCGACCAGAGCAAGTTCCTTTTCCTCATTTTTTTCACTCTCTTTACGAAACTGTGCAAAATAACAGCTACAGCAAGTAGGAAAGTAGGTCTCCTCGCATCCCAGTTGAATGCTTGCCCCTGTGCGCTTGGGCCTTCCGTTCACATGTTTGAGATTCATTACCGCCTTGCGATTGCAGTAGTGACAAGTAGATTTGACCTCTTCTATCGAGTCAGCCAACTCCATCAATCTCTTTGATCCTTCAAAGAGATGTGTCCTAAAATCGGTACGAAGCCCATAACAAATGATAGGGATTCCTTTCTCAAGAGAAATTTGTCTAAACTGATCGATGACCCCTTTAGATAAAAATTGTGCCTCATCTACAAGAAGACAATCTATATTCTCGAAAGAGA
>JBJXGG010000082.1:0-3055 GCA_046153495.1 Chlamydiales bacterium | reverse complement strand
ATTCGCGAGCTACTTGTCTATCGAACCCGATCTTCTACTCTCTTTTGTAGAACAAGAAGAGTGGGATGCTTTTATAGCTTATCTCATGCAGTGCTTTCCAAGAAAAGAAAACTATCTGAACGCGAGGTAGTAAATCTCAAAAATTCGATATTAAGCAGAAATGCTATTGCAAAAAAATTAGCATCACCTTTACTTTTCTTTAAAAAAAGAAGAGGTGAGCTATGAATTTTTTGCATATTTTTCTAGCCCTGTCCTGTTCTCTCTTTGCAGGGAATGTGATAGTTGAGGGTGAACAGGGAGAGGAATTTTTGTTTGAGATTGATTTTTCATCAGAGACCTTCGACTCTTTTGGAGAGAGGGTGGAGAGTTTGATTTCTTCTGATGAGGTAGTCTGCCGGTTTATCCTGGACCAGCGAACTGAGCGCAATCAAGGAGGAGCCTTGGGCTATCCTCGGGATTATAACTTGGATGTGAGTTCACATGAAAGGAGAGATATTCAATATATTGTGCGGACGCTCGCGAATAAATCTGTGATTGCTATCGCGAAAGAGAGAAACAATCTCCAACAGGCAGGAGATAGAATTGATCATGTTCATCCGCTCCGTTTTCTGATGACACTTTTTACTGACGAAGAGCTTAAAGTAGGCATACGCAATATCCGTGGGAAGGGATGGGTTTGGTCCAACTTTGTTGGAGGGATCAAAGACTCTTTGCGTACGGAGGCGGGGATTCAAAATATGAAGTTGAGTTATTTAGCGGACTTCGCAGAAAAGGTGGATGTCGAGATAGGAATTATTTTGCCGGCTGCAGAAAAGGGAAATTGGGATCTGTTTATCGACTTGCTGATTAAGCATGTACCTCGGCAGCAGGGGAATGAAGACCGTTATGACTGCTAATGAGAGTGGGAAAGAGATTGAGGGAAGGTGAAATTCCGCGATTTTTTTTTGGAGGAACTAGCATTGAAGAAGGCCGAACCTTTTATGATGAGCTCATCATTTTAAACACAGACTTGTTATCGAATGGGCCAAAATTTTTGAGATTTTTTGCTCTTGGTATTAGCTAGTCAGCCATGATTTTTTGAATACGTACCTTTTTCGGTCGATATAAAAATTCCTTTGTTCAGAGAGATTCTTGCTTTTTTTCTCTAAAATGTAATAGAATATTCTAGTGATGATTCAAAAAATCTATCAGATTTTTACTTTTGGTCTTTTGTTTCCTTCCATAGTTTTACTGGGGATTTATCTTACTATCAGGTTACGATTTTTACAGATTTCTAAATTAAAAATTGGATTTAAACAGATTTTTATCAAAAATAAGAAGGCTGAAGGGAGTATTTCTCATTTTCAAGCTGTTGTTTCTGTGTTAGCTGGAAACTTTGGTACAGGAAATATTTCAGGAATGGCGGTCGCCCTGAGTGCAGGGGGGCCGGGAGCGCTCGTCTGGATGTGGGTGATGGCCTTTTTTGGCTCTATTATTCAGTATGCCAGCTGTCTTTTAGCAGTCAAGTATCGGGAGCAGAATGAGAAAGGGGAGTATGTGGGCGGTCCGATGTATTATCTCTCTAGGGGTCTCGGCTTGAGGGGGATCGGGATTTTGTTTGCCCTGATGGTGATTTTCGGAGCAGTGAGTGTCGGGATCTTCTGTCAGATTAACTCTATTAGTCTTTCTCTTGCGCAAAGCGGCATCTCTCCTCTCATCACGGGGGTAGGCGTCGCATTTTTAGTGGCGATTGTGATGCTCGGGGGGATGAAGCGTATGGCACAAGTTGCCAGCATGGTGATTCCCTTTATGGCGGTGCTCTACTTAGGAAGCGCTCTTGTTATTTTGGCTCTTTATGCGCATGAGATCGGGAACTCGTTTAAACTGATGTTCCAAAGCGCTCTAGGCTTTTCTGCCATCTCCGGTGGAGCGATAGGTTATGCCATGATGAAGGTGATCACGACAGGGTTGGGACGTGCCCTTTTTGCGACGGATGTTGGAACGGGATATGTGCCAATTCTGCAGGCAGGAGCGAGAAGCCGCCACCATGTGATTGATGGAGCTGTCGCTCTGGTTGCGCCCCTTATGGTCATGATTGTCTGTACGATCACGGCTCTTGTGCTCATTGTGACGGGAGCCTATCAATCTGGTCTCCAAAGTACAACAATGGTGGTACATGCCTTCCAGTTAGGAGTTGGGAAGATTATAGGGACGTGGATCGTAAATATCGCTCTTTTTTTATTCGGCTACACGACCATTTTGGCTTGGGGATGTTGTTTTGATCGAGCTATAGGCTATATTTTTGGGAGTCGTTTGGTCTCTTATTGCCGTCTTCTTTTTATTGCTCTTATTCCTGTAGGCGCATTTTTCCAGGTGGAGTTCGTTTGGCTTTTTGCTGATATCTCTCTTGTTATTATGACCTTTCTCAATCTTATCGGCATTTTTGGTCTCTCCCGCGAGGTGATCTCAGAGAGCCGAGACTACTTTTTACCGACCAACGCAACCTATTAACCTGAGTTTTGGGTTCTTCTCCCTCATTCTCAGGGAGTTTTCTGGCTGCTCTTGCAATTTTTTGCTTGATAATAGCGCCTTCGGCTATGCTCTTCGCAAGAAATTGGCAGATCATCTCAGAAAACTCCTCTGATTACGAGGAAGAACAACTCAAAACTCAGGTTATTAATGCTTATATACTTTTAGGTAGATAGCATCATCTTGTAATAAAAAAATTCTTTTTAATTCTCCGGTTTTGTATTATAAAGATTAGATTAAGGAGGTCGAGATGGCTATTGCTGCGGTCACAATCGGCCAACCTGCTGTGGGGGCAGAAGATATACGGTTTACAGGGTCTCTTCCAGATGAACTTGTTTTGTTTATATTGAGTTTGTTCGATAGCTGGAAGGATCTTTTACGTGCCTCCCATGTCTGTCGTCGGTTTTATCGTCTGGCGCATGCTAAAGCACTACAGACGCCCTATTTCCGGCTAGTGAATCGTTTGCTCCAAGGGAGTCATCGAGCAGAGCCGTTTTCTACCGCCGTCTATTCCCGAAATCTAGATTATCGATGCTTCTCCGATCAT
>JBJXGG010000067.1:0-7754 GCA_046153495.1 Chlamydiales bacterium | reverse complement strand
AAAACCCCTCGCCTTTATAATAGATCCAATCGCCGAAATCATAAGCGCCGTTGGGCTCTTCTGTACCCGAAACTTTTGCAAAAAAAGAGAGTTCTCCTTCAGGAGAAACCTCATATACCAACTGCGACTCCACACTCGCTAAATGGGTCCGAAACCCCTCTTTTGTGTTGAGCCAAACGCGGTGGTGATTGACAAACTGTGAAACCTGATCTTTTTCAATAATCCGCTCTTTTTCTCGGAATAATGCTCCTTCAACGGGATAAAAGCCTTTTTCTTCCAGATAGAGCCAATTTCCAAAGAGCGTAAAAGGTCCTTTTTCTTTGATACAGGCGGCGAAATGCCAGTTCCACCCCTCGTCAAATCGCATGGCATAGAAGAGAGGAATGCTCTTTTGATGGATAGACGTTCCCTCTAAATACTGAGAAAGTTCTTCACGATGTGTCTCGAGCGCCTCTTCGACTTTTTCTGCTCCAATCGACTCTCGATTGAAAAAGCCTTCCCCTTTCCGAGCATAAAAACCCTCATTTACCCGATACAACCAACCATTGATCGCAACTCCGTTGGGCTTCGACGCCGTGGTGGCCTCCCTATGTTCGATGAGAAACCTTTGGTGCCTCTCATCATAGATAATACGCTTCACCTCTTCCCCCTCCTCTTTCGACACCTTCAAAGGAGAATTTACCGAGGGTAAATAGGGAATGATCGCGCACAAATCTTCTTGCGTATAGCGACATTCTACTGTGAGTGTAGGCCAGGTAATGGACACCTCTAAAGGGAGCTCATTCGCCTCTTGTGTGAAGTGTATCTCGGCAGGCGCGCGGTCTTCCAATAGCATCATCCATTTGGCCAAATCATACCAATAGGAGAGCTGATACCGCAACTCAGGGCTTGGCCGCCCCTCTTTCCACCAAACGATCTCCTCTTGCGAGAAGTTGGAAAATTTCAAAGAAGTCTCCGGAGTCTCCTTTATACGCTTCTCTAAAATCGCCTCAACTGTCGCCTCATCACTTGTTTTTAGCGAAAAAGCCACATGACGACCCCAGTAGCTATAAGAACCCGGCCCCTCTTTGATAAGCCGCATCTCCTCCATCCCCAAATGATCAGCTAACCGGAGACAAAGAACATAGAAAAGCGACTTTTCAAAACGGACATGAAGCGGCTCTGCCCCTCGGCCAAAAATGCGAAGATAAGCAGCAGCCAGATGACTGCACCCCTCTTCTTCCGATTCACATGAGCAAAAGAAATCTTTTAATTTCCCTTTCGCGTCAAATTGCAGAAAAGGCCAATAGCTCTCCTCTTTCTCCGGATCGTATACCTCAATCTGATACGTCGCGCGCGCAAACTCAACATCACGCACCAACCCTTCCTGTAAATAACGCTGAGCAAGCCTCTCTTGATGGGGCCACGGCAACTGCTTCTCCATAACTTTGTCATTATGACATATCAAAACAAAAAAGTTGCCTTAAAATAATTTCTGCAACAAAGTTACCGCGATTGCCCCATAAAATATCAACTTTACAGGCTTGAAGTCAAAGGCTTTATGCAACAGATTGAGTATACAGAGGATAATCAAAGCTGGGTAACAGAGCTGCAGTATGGGAGAGAGAAATGCCGCAATCCCATCAAACCGCAACGTTGAGACTAACAAACTGATCGCAAGCGTACCCAATAGAGCGGTACGATAAGAAATTTTGCCCTGGAAGATCGACTCGCTCAAGAAGCGGGCAAAAATCGTTGCCAGAGCAATCTCTGTCGTCAAGCAAGCAAAAAAGACCGCTATACCGACAAAAAGACCGGCATAAGGCCCCAACAACTGGAACGCCAAAACTCCCAATAACTCGTGACCGGGAACACCTACCAAATGACTACTATAGCCAGCGGCCAAGTAGCAAAAGCTCACATAAATACTGATCAAAAGAAGCGCGGCGATCAAACCTCCCAGCCCAGCCACTCTAAGGAAGTGACGCTTCTGCTCAGGAGTGGGCTTCTCCTTCGTGCTGCGCAAACAGAGCAGCACCACGGAAGAGAAGAAGAATGTTGCTAAGAGATCCATAGTATTATAGCCCTCTAGAAAACCGCGAGAAAACGACTCCCACTTTGTATGGAGGGAGGGATCAGCATGAGGAAATCCAAAAATTCCCTTTAATATAATCACGGAGAGCGAGGCTAACAGAATCGGCGTCAAAATATTGCCGATCACAGAAAGAATTTTTGTCGGCCGGATACTGAAAATATAGATTAATAAGCAGTTCAGTAAACTGAAGGTTACCAAATTCACGCCTGGTAACTGCCCTATCTTAAAGACCGAAAGAGTCGAATAAGAGATCGTGACGCAACGGGGTACCCCGGCAAAAGGGCCGATCACAGCCAAGATGATCAGAACAAGAATAAAGCCGGGGACCTTACCGATACGTTTAAAAAAATTTGTATAACTACCCTCAAAAAGCAGCATAACAAAGAGTCCAACGAGTGGAACAACTACAGCTGTTAGTAACAACCCCAGGACGCCCCAAAGGTTGTTGTCTTGTGTAAATTGGCCTAAGGTTAAGGGGAATACAATGTTTCCTGCTCCGAAGAACATGGCGAACATCGCGAGCCCCGTTGACCAAACCGAGGCCTTTCCCTCTTGGGATTGCATGGTTTTCTCCTAAATTAAAAACAAAAAAAATTGAGATTACTCAGTTGCACAAATGTCCCCCTGGGGGACAATAAAAACGAGGGAAATGGGACGTCGTGGTGATACCATACGAAACATTGTATACTAAGAGAACAATAAAACTAAAGCATTTTGCAAATCGGACACTCTTCTTTTTTATGTCCCTTGGCCGGACAGTACTTGCGGGCAAACAGGATAATCTGTAAATGGAGTTTTATCCAATTTTTTTTTGGAAAAATTTCTTTTAACTTTTTTTCTACTTGAGCAACATTTTTCCCTTTTGAAAGCCCCCATCTACGTGCGCAGCGGTAAATGTGCGTATCGACAGGAAAGGCCGGCTTATGAAAGGCTTGCGCTAGGACAACAGAGGCAGTCTTATGGCCCACACCAGGGAATCTTTCGAGTTCCTCTAACGTATCGGGCACCCTGCCTCCATACTCCTCGATTAACATTTCGGAGAGACGGTGGATCGCTTTTGCTTTTTGAGGAGAGAGTCCAATCGGGCGAATGATCGCGCGGATTTCTGCTACTGTGAGAAGGACCATCTCTTGGGGAGTAGCCGCTTTGGCAAATAGAAGAGGCGTGACCTCATTGACTCTGGCGTCTGTAGAGCGTGCTGATAACAACACAGCGACGAGCAATGTATAATGAGAAGTGTGTTTAAGGGGAATATGAGGATGCGGAAAATATCTATTCAAAATCCGTTGGACCGCAGTTGGTGTCATTTTCCCACACAGAACTTGGCAAAAATAGCAGAGAGTACATCCTCTGTGATATTTGTGCCAATGATCTCTCCTAGATAACGAAGAGCCTCTCTCACGTCAGCATTGAGAAATTCAGGTGAAAGATCGAGATCTTCGACTACCTTTTCGAGATAGTGGCAACTTTGTGCCAACGCAGTATAGTGTCTTTGTGAAGTGATGAGCACATCTCCTTTCACGATTCGTGCTGTGCGTTCTATGATTTTTTCCCGCAGTAAAGCAATGCCCTCTCCCGTTTTGGCCGAAACGAAAAGCCCATCCCTCTTCATCTGCGTTTCGGATTTTACTCCCTCTTCTCCAGGGGTTTTACTTGCATCTCTTGTGTCCTTCTGACCCAAAAAGGGCGTTTGGCCATCTTCTGCGTCAAAAAATCCGCAGATCTGCTGCGTAAACTCCTCGGAATCTGAAGAAAACAACCCAACATTCAGGTTGTTATGGATTAAATCGCACTTGTTCCAAACAAGCAAGCTCTTGCTCGGATCGTAGTCAGGCATTTCTCCTGTCTTGGCATCCACAACAAGCAAAACCAGATCGGCCTCCTCCATCATTTTGCGCGAACGGCGGATCCCCTCTTTCTCGATTACCTCATCCGTCTCACGAATACCCGCCGTGTCTGTCAAATGGATGGTGACTCCCCCCATCATCATCTCCTCTTGAATGAGATCACGCGTTGTCCCTGCGATCTCTGTCACAATCGCCCTCTCTTTGCGCAAAAGCGCATTCATCAAAGAAGATTTTCCAGCGTTGGGTGCTCCGATAATCGCCACATGCACTCCATGCGACAATTTTTGTCCCTCAGTAAAAGTATCCAAAAGATGACGCATACGTTGTAATAAACTCTCCATGTCGGCACGCAACTCCTCTTGCGTGGCAAACTCCAAACCCTCTTCCGGAAAATCAACCCATGCCTCTAAAATAGCCGCAATCTGGGTAAGTTCCACTTGAAATCCTCGGATGGTTTTCGAAAGCGCCCCCTCAAGATGCTTTTGTGCACAAGCAAACCCCTCTAGACTACGCGCCCCAATCAACTCTTGCACCGCCTCTGCTTGCGCCAAATCGAGCTTCCCATTCATGAAAGCCTTGAACGTAAACTCTCCAGGCAGGGCTGCACGCGCACCTCCAAAAATCGCTGCCTCGAGTACTTTCTGACTCGCCACCCTACCTCCATGACACTGGAGCTCCACCGTATCCTCTCCTGTATACGAACGCGGCCCATGCATCACCAAAGCGAGGGCTTCGTCGATCCGCTCTCCTTTCCACGAGATGATCCCATAATGCGCAGTATGCGAAACAAAAGCCGACACCTTTTTAGAGAAAAGGCGGTCCGCCACAACCAAAGCTTCACTGCCGGAAATGCGGATAATTGCAATCCCGCCCTCGCCCACAGGCGTGGCCAAAGCAGCAATGGTTTCTCCTTGGATGTAAGGACGGTTGATAAAATTCATGACAAATAAACTCTTCGCAAATAAGGTAACTATTCAGGTAGGTAGTGTGAGCTTAAAATCTTGACTTAGGTGCAGATTTTTTCCAAAAATGCGAGCTCATAGCCGAAAAGGCGCTATTAGCGAGCATTTTTGGAAAAACAGATGCCCTAAGAATCTGATTTTAAGACATAATGCCTACCTGAATAGTTACCAAATAAGATAATTTATCTATGAGAACTTTTGCAATTAGTTTCCTTCTATTAGCTACCATCATTCCTCTAAAAGCGAATGAAATCACTGTGATGGAAGAGTTAATCCGGACCACCGAGAAAAATCTCGAAGGGCAGAAACGTTTATTAAAATATTTAATAGAATTTCAAAAGGCTCGTAACGCCTTTGTTGAAGAGAGCAGTAGTTCTAAGCTAGGAGCGATATTAGTCCGTTGTGCGATGCATGTACATAGACAGATGGAGCATGAACATCTCGCCCATCTCTTCTCTCCAGAATTTTTAGAGGAGATCCGGTTTTTCAATCAGGTGGGCAGCCAAGCGATCAAGGGTAGATCATGATCCGCTATATCGACCGCGCAGCAGGAGAGATTCGAGAGGAGAAAGTGTATGGAGTCAAGGCTCTCCGTTTTCTTTGCCGCTACCCCCTCTTTATGCATTTGATCGCAAAAACCTCTCTTGTGTCTGCTCTGTGGGGCGGTTGGCAAAAACTTCCCTGGACAAGGTCCAAAATAGCCCCCTTCATTGCTGAATATGATATCGATCCCTCAGAGTTCGCTACACAACACTTTTCCTCTTTCAATGATTTTTTCTGCCGCAAACTGAAAAAAGAGGCGCGCCCTCTCGATAAAGAGATTGTTGCTCCTGCAGATGGTCGCTATCTTGTCTTCCCTCAAATTGCAAAGCAGTTTGTAGTCAAAGGAGAAGAGTTCTCCTTGGAGAACCTTGTGCGCGACTCTGAAAGAGCTGCCGCTTATTCCGATGGTAGTATGGTGATCGCGCGTCTCTGTCCCTCTGACTATCACCGCTTTCATTTTCCCATCGACTGCACGATGGGAAAGCCGCGCAAAATTAACGGTCACCTTTTCTCTGTCAATCCCCTTTTTCCCCCACGATTCGCCGAAAATAAACGAGTAGTCACTCCCTTAGAGACGGAAATGGGTGAAATACTCTTCATAGAAGTCGGCGCAACCAATGTTGGCACTATCCACCAGACAGCAACCGCTGGAAGATCCTATGCAAAAGGGAGTGAGAAAGGGTATTTCTCTTTTGGCGGCTCTGCCCTAATTCTCCTGTTCCTCCCTGGAAAAGTTGAGTTCGCACAAGACCTCGTGGCCGCCTCGCAGCAAAACCTGGAAACTCTTTGTCGAATGGGACAATATTTGTGTAGAAAAATTTAAAGCAGTTTGCTACACACCATTTCTTATGTTTATCGCTTTTGTAGCTGTTACGCTTGCACTGATTTCCTACCTTGCTATCCGGCAATGGGCCCGTACTCTCCGCCTCAGTTCTGCTACTGTCCAAAATACGCTTGGAGAAATCTCACGCCACATCTCCTTGGAGGAGTGGGATCTCGCAGCGTCAAAGCTCATTCCTCTATTAGAAAACAAAAAAGGGGGAAAGCAAGCCCAGCTCTTCCACATCCAGATTTTGCGACAAGAAAAAGCCTACACGAAAGCACGCAACCTAGTGTTGCAGGCGATGAGAGATTACCCTGAAGAGCTTCTTTTCCGCTTAGAGGAGGCCAAAATTTTGCTGAAGCTAGGGGAGTACCAAGAGGCATTAGAAGCCTTTCACTTCTGCTCCCCCATTTTGCGCACCGAATCTGATATCTGCGCAATAGCTGAAGCCTATCTGCGATGCGGTTATCCCACACAATGTTTCGATATGATTGAGCCATGGCTTGCTCATACCAAGGAGGGAAAGTTTTTTGCTTTGGCCGCTTGGGCACATTTTTCTCTGAAAGATTTTGGCAAGACCATTGCCTACACACAACAGGCGCTTGAACTGGGATATCGCACCCACAAACTCATGATCCAGCTTGGGCACGCTTATCGTAGATATGGCAATTTGGCAGGAGCCGAACAACTCTTTCGCTCGCTACTAGAAAAAGATGCCATGGATATCGCAGCCTTGCTGGGGCTAGGAGCCTGCTTTCAAGAGAGGGGCCTCTACCAAAAAGCTCTCCTTCTCTATCAAGCAGGCCCCCTTTGGAAGAAAAAAGATAACAGATTACTCGCAGAGGCGACCCTATGCGCCCTCAATATCGAGCGCTATAGCCATGCGGAAGAATATCTGCAATTACTACTGGAAAAGGAAGAACCAACCTCAAAAATTCTCTCCTATTATGGCTATTGCCTTGAAAAGCAGAAAAAATGGCAAGAGGCAGAGCAGAGCTATCTCCGCCTTATCCAAACCTTCCCATCCGATCCGAACGGCTACCGCGCACTCGCTTGGATGTTTGGAGTAGGGCTCACCCAAACCCTTTCAAAAGAGCAAGCCCTCAACTTCGCTCATATCGCGCTCAATATCCACGCCGATGCATTGACATGGGAAATTTTGAGCGCTTGCGAAGCGCGCATAGGAAATTTTTCACGCGCCTACGAAATCCAAAAATTTCTCAGCGAACACGACCAAGATCGGGAGAGCCGAACGAGAAGACAAGGAGCGCTGCGCCGCCTGCGTCAACAAACTCCTTTAACTGACGATCAGATTATCCACATACTCGTAGCGTAATATTGCGCCGCGTGCTACAATTTTTTAAGAACAGATTAAGAATTATCCAGGGCTTGTTTTTCACTTATGAAAGCGAAGCGAAGATCCGGGTCTGGGCAGTAGAACACAAAACCTAAGTTTATATTTAAAACGGATATTAAAAATATGGCACATTTACAACTACTTCACG
>JBJXGG010000016.1:0-38179 GCA_046153495.1 Chlamydiales bacterium | reverse complement strand
AGGAAGAACAACCCAAAACTCAGGTTAGTAGAGCCACGAAAAACAGAAAAAACGTTGACTGCACGAGCAGGCGAGG
Source organism: Chlamydiales bacterium (assembly GCA_046153495.1). Classification (GTDB taxonomy): domain Bacteria; phylum Chlamydiota; class Chlamydiia; order Chlamydiales; family JAAKFR01; genus JBJXGG01. The sequence goes on along the minus strand of JBJXGG010000016.1, from coordinate 38,103 downwards.
GACTCGCCTTAGGAGTTAGGCAATAACCCTTTTGTTTCTTCTATTGTTTTTGATCGAGCTCATCCCATCGCAAATAGAGCTGTTCAATTTGGTTTTCTACAAGCGCAATTTCTGCACAACTCTCTTGCAGATTCTCTCCCAGATCAAGCAATGCGTGGAGCTGCTGCATCTTCTCTTCCAACTTGCCTATTTTCCCTTCAATCTCTTCGTACTCTTTCTTCTCCATATAAGAGAGTACCGCCTTTTTCTGCTGACGAGATTTCGGCTTACTTTCCCTTTTGATCTCTATTACCTGCGATTGTTGCCACTGGGCAAAATCGGCATAAAAGAGGCATTGCTCGATAGAGAGAAGTGTATTACAGATCCGATCTAACATGCAGCGATCATGGGTAATCAACACCACTGCTCCGGGAAATTCTAAGAGGCTCTCTTCAAGAGTTTCTAAAGTGGGGATATCGAGGTCATTTGTGGGCTCATCTAAGAGCAAAAGGTCTGCTGGCTGCAACATCAGATGCGCAATCGAGATGCGAGCACGCTCACCCCCTGAGAGCCTCCCTATCTGCATGTCGAGAAGATCGGGTGAAAAGAGAAACCGTTTGCACCAGCCGTTGACGTGTATCGGGTGCCCCCGGAAAATGATGTAGTCTCCCTGCGGAGAGAGGGCTTCGCGCAGCGTGATATCGAGGGGAAGTTGCGAACGATGTTGATCAAAGTAGATCGTCTTGAGGTTGTCAGCCCTTTTCATCGTCCCTTGGTCTGGCTCTAACTCATCTGCGATCAAGCGTAGCAGCGTCGTCTTCCCCGAGCCGTTTTGCCCCATCAACCCCATCCGAGTCCCAGGAGAGAGGGTGAAATCGAGCTTCTCAAAAAGTTGACGCTCTCCCAACTTTTTAGCAATATTTTTTGCCACAAGGAGTTTACGACTCTCTCGCTCACTGGCTACAAAATCGATCTTTGCTCGCGTCTTTGTATTACGTCTTTTGACATCGGCATGTTTGGCAAAGAGCTCCTCTGCCTCTTCAAGGCGGGAGCGTGACTTCGTGGTTCGCGCTTTAACGCCTGCACGCACCCAATCGAGTTCTCTACGCGCTTTACCAGCTAGACTCCTTTCCTGCTTAAGTTGCCCTTGTAAAAACTCCTCTTTTTTCTCCAAAAAATGGGCGTAGCTTCCCTCAGTCGTGAAAATTCCATCAGGATAAACTGGGTCCATCTCTATCACTCGCCCGACCGTATTTTGTAAAAAATAGCGATCGTGACTCACAACTAAATAAGCAGGTGCTCCTCTTTTTAAAAAATTCTCCAACCAAACCACTCCCTCCAAATCGAGATGGTTGGTCGGCTCATCCAACAGTATAACATCAGGCTCCCCGATCATCACTTTAGCAAGCGCAAGACGCTTTTTCCACCCTCCTGAAAGAGTAGCTGCGCTCTGATTTTTATCCGTGAATCCCATTTTACTCAACCAACTCTCCGCTAACCGATCCCCGCCCAAAATCTCCAATAAAGATTGATCAGAAAAATCACAAGATTGCGGAAGATAGCCCACTTTCAACCCTTTTCTAGGTGTGAACTCTCCCGAGTCGGCCTCCTCCAAACCGGCTAGAATCTTGAGAAGCGTCGATTTCCCCGAACCGTTGCAACCAATCAACCCCAACTGCTCGTGAGAATGCATACTCATCGAGACATTTCGAAAAAGAGAACGTGTTCCAAAAGATTTAGAAAGCGATTGGCAGCTGAACAAGAGCGTCATAACCCACTATTGTGGAGGGATGGAGAGAAAAAATCCAACTTTTCTCACCATTAAGATTTAAAAAATAAAATCTTCTATATATCCTGCGATTATTACAAATTCAACAGAAAAGGCATCAAATCTAATGAGAGATTTTGACACAAAAAGAAGCACGGAAATTGACATTAACTTTTAAAAGTTAATGAGATCGAGTGCAAACTTTTGGATCAAAAGATCCGTCAGATTTCGTAACTTTTTAGTTGAATCTGCTACATCACAGGAGTATGTAAACATGCAAACGTTGATAGAAGAGGAGCATGCCTCCGACCTTGTCCGGGAGATCTATGATAAGATCAAAACAGGGCTTCAGATAGATTTTGTACCCAATTTCTTTAAAGCCTTAGCAGTAAGGCCTGATATTTTGCACCTCAATTGGGAAATGATGAATACGATCTTTCTCCGGGGAGTACTTCCTAGAACATTGAAAGAATTAATTTATATCACTCTTTCTAAAGCAAATGGTTGTGAGTATTGCACCACAGCACATCTGGCATTTTGCAAAATAATGGGCCTAGGCGAGCATATCATTCATGCACTGCTACATAATATTGAAGATCTACAACCCATCCGAACAAGAGAAATCATCAAAATTGTATTGCGATTAGGAAAGCTTCCGGTTGTAATAAATCCGGATGATTTAGCGAAACTAGAACAATTAGGTATAACCCCCAAAGAGCTGCAGGAGTTGATTTCTGTCATATCCTTAATCAACTACCATAACTCAACTATAGATATCTTACAGATCCCTGTTGATGCGGAGTTTTTAGAGGTTGTTCGAGGTTGAAATATGAGAAATCAATCATCTATCTCACATTTTTTTTCGCTTTCTGACATGTCACTCTCGCTTCTCCAATGCTCGAAAGAGGAAGATTTTCCCCTTCATCTCTCCTCTTCTTTAAAGTTTCTGCTCGATTTCGATTGTTGTGGCGTGGTTTTTGTCAACACATCCCTTTCGATCTATGGGGAGTTTTCCCCAGCCGCTTTACTTCCCTATCTGCAAAGTAGAGTTCCTGTCATTCTTGAGAAGAAAAATGCGCAAGAGATTCATCCTGGATTAAAAGAGGGAATGCTTTCCCCTCTTCTTTTTAGCAAAAAGGTCTTCGGCCTTCTTTTTTTTGGCTCCTTTTCCGAAGGAATCTACCTAGAAAATACTCTCCTATTAAGCAACCAAATAGCAAGTTTGATTGCAGGAACTCTAGAAAGATTTTATTTACAGAATGAGTTAGAGGAATTACGTAAGAACCTACAAAAACAGAGAGAGTTGCTAAAAGATGTTTTGCTACCCCTTGCGAAGATCGACTCTCTACTTTCGGAAAAAAATACCTCGTTTGCGACACTGGATGCGCTTCGAGTATATAGCCACGAGCTCCGCGAAAAAACATATGACCTTTTAGAGGTAAAGCGTCCCTGCTGCTCGAAATAATTTTGGTTATAGTCGATTAAATTGAGATTAATACTCTTATGTATGGTATAGTCGACTGTTTTGGGATTCTGTTATGCGTTTTCTTTTTCTTCTATTACTTTCTTGCTCTCTTCATGCACAAAATGTGCTCATCACGGGAGGGACAGGCAGTATCGGTTCTGCCATGGTTCAAAGCTTTCATGAAAAAGGATGGAAGGTGTGGATAGGATGTCGTGAAAACACGATTGTCCCGATGATTTATGAGGAGAAAATCCGCTATATTCCAATGGAAATGGAAAACGAAGAGATGATTCAAAGAGGGGTAGCGCACATCATTGAAGAGGATGGCCATCTCGATTGCGTTGTGAACAACGTAAGCTATGGCATCATTGGGGCTGATGAGTGTGTTCCTCTCGACGAAGTCAAAAAATTGTTCGATGTGAACTTTTTCGGTCCCCTTCGTGTGGTGAATGCAGTAGCCCCTCACATGAGAGCACAAAATCATGGTCATATCATAAATATAAGTAGTACTTCAGGTGTGCGAGCTGTGCCTGGATTAGGCCACTATGCCGCTTCCAAATTTGCTCTCGAGGGTTGGAGTGAGTCACTCGCTATTACCCTCTCCCCTTGGAATATTCGTGTCACACTCGTAGAACCTGGAACAATGAAAAATGATTGGGCGATGCGCTGTCAAACATTTGGCTCTCTCGATCCTCTTTATAAAAAAGTGGCGGATAATCTCTTGACAAAACTTGTAGCATTAGCAGAGAATGGACAGGCATGTAAGGAGATCTCAGATTTGGTTGTTTATATTGCCGAGCAAGAAAATCCCGATATGCGTTATCAAACATCGCTCAGCGTAAAAAAACGCCTCGGATTGAAATTACAGGAACTTTCTGGCAACAGGATGCGAGAGCTCATGAAACAATTCTACCGAACGCTACAATAAGGGGATTGTTGTGACTCCTCCAATTGGTACAGCTACTCATACGCAAGGAGAGTTATATAACGCTGTACAACCTGTGATACTAGATGGAACAAGAGATGTGTATGATAGAGTAGAGTCTCTCTTTATAGAGGTGATTGGTTGTTGTTCTGACACAGATGTGATTGCTCTAGGATCGTCTGAAGTAGAGCGAAGACTCGCTGATCGAGCCACTGATATTTCATCTACTCTCGCAAAGATATCATCCTTGCGCGAGATTAGGTTTTCCATAGTTCGGGCGAGATTACCTGCCCCGGAAAGACCTTGCAACTTCTTAGGCGTGACGATAGCTCGGTATTTGTCTGACGAACAGTGCCGCAGGCAAGACACATTTAGTAGAACGCCTGAAAAAGAGAGAGATGCTTAGAAAAGGTTTCCCATGGCCCTTCGGCACAAGCGACAAAGATCTTTCCCTCTCTTTTTATCATGTGAAAAAAAAGGCCCCGCTCCCCTTGGGCACGGGCAAAACCGTGCGTCGTGAGATCTAACCTTTTCTCTCCTCGTCCAATGTAGCTCACCCCTTGTGCACACTCTCTTTTTTCGAATAGAGCCTCTTCATCAAGCTGTTCGCGTAACCAGGTAAGGACATCTTCTTCGCTTTCCATCTCAAAGCAGCAGATATCGAGATAAAAGGGGACACCGAGAGCTGAATTATCCAAAAACAGCCTGCGGTAGATATGAAAGGGTTTTTCCGGCTGGTCTGGGATACAGAGCACACTGTAGTAGTTTTTCGGTAGATAGAATGGAATTTCTGCTTTCATGTCATTTAGAGTATCGAAGACATAGTAAGTGATCTCTTCTTGAGAGAAATGATTTTCCGCTCCTACCTGTGCAGTAAATGTGGTGAAATCTATCCAATCTTGGAGCATCTCTTTGGTGATCACCTCTACTCCCGGTTGCTTCACGAGCCAAGGTGACGAGAGAAGAGCGCTCAAATGTTTTTGTGCTTGTGGATCATCCCGCTTGATGGGCAAAAGAGCCCATGGGTCCTGATATTCGACGAGAGCGCCTGGAACTTGCGGTCTCTCTTGTACAAGGCTCTCTCCTTTTATTTTGAGTGGAAGGTAGATGCGCGTCACCACTAATGTCACAAAAAAGAGACAAATAAGTATTGCTCCCAATTTTTTCATAATATCTCCGCAGCTATAGCAGCGAGTTCTGAACGCTCTGTTTTTTCCATAAAGACATGGCCAAATATTTTATGTTCTTTAAATCGAGCGACCAAGTATGTAAGACCGTTCGAATTTATGTCCAGATAAGGGTTATCGATCTGTGTTGGATCTCCGGTAATCACCACTTTGGTCTTTTGCCCTGCTCTAGAAATGATTGTTTTGATCTCATGCGCTGTGAGATTTTGCGCTTCGTCAATAATCATGTACATTTTTGGCAAAGAGCGTCCTCGGATGTACGTCACAGCCTCCATTTCTAACTTCTTACTCTCTGTTACCCAGCGCAGCGTTTCATTCGGTTCATTCCCAATCGAATCACAAAGAAACTCTAGATTGTCGTAGATAGGTTGCATCCAATGGATCAATTTTTCCTCCTTGAGACCTGGGAGGTAGCCGATATCTTTTCCCAAAGGAACAATCGGCCGACTGACCAAAATACGATTGTAAAACCCTTCATCGAACACTTTGCGCAAACCTGCCGCCAAAGCGAGCAAAGTTTTTCCCGTTCCTGCTGGCCCCATGAGAGTTACCAGTTTCACTTCATCTCTTAGCAATAAATCCATGGCGCACTTCTGCTCCATATTCATCGGAGTAATGCCCCAAATATTGCTCGGAAATTTGATCAAAGAGACCAAATCTTTTGAGACGGAATCGTACTTTGCCACCGCAGATGTATTTTCTGGCGAAGACATCAAGCAATATTCATTAGGAAGAAAATTTTGCTCAGGGGCTGCTACTCGACCATCCTTGTAGAAAGTATCGATATCATGCTTTGGCATACTGATCCTTCGGTATCCCTGATAGAGACCTTCAAAGGAGAACTTCTTATTCTCATAATCCTCGGCCCCAAGCCCCATCGCCTCTGCTTTCACCCGCGTCGCCAAATCTTTCGACACAAAAACGACATGTTCCCCTTTCTCATACAAGAAATAGGCCGCCATCAAAATCCGATAGGTACTACTATTCAAAGAGAGCACAAAATTCGGGTTATAGTTTGTTTTAATCTCCAACTGAATCCGAATCCGTGTTCCTCCCGGCAATATCACTCCCTGGTGGAGATCCCCCTCCCCTATTGCCTTCAAAGCATCAAAATAACGGAGACATTGCCGTGCATTTTTAGCGAGTTCATCTCGATACCGCTTCATCTGGCCCAGCTCTTCCAAAACCGCCAAAGGAACAACTACATCATTGTTTCCAAATGCCTTGAGAGCGTCAGGATCATGGAGAAGAGTATTTGTGTCTAATACAAAGGTCTTTCGCCTCTCGCTAGCCATGCATCATTCTCCCAAATTCAGAGCCAATTTTCCCGGAAAAACACTGTATATCCTCTCTCTATGATATATGCAAATAAAATTTTAAAACTCCTACTTGTAAGAGGATTACGTTAAAATCAGCACTCTATTTGATCGAGTGCTAAATTTTTATTGCGATTTATTCTTGATATCTTTACACTTGATAGTAGAATGTGACCTTGCGAGGTATGGCAACATGAAAGCTAAGATTGACACAAACATAATATGTATCCCCCCCTATATATCAGCTACTTGGGACCAGGTAGCTTTTATGAAGACAGAAGAGGACTCAGAGACGGGTCTTCTCACATTGCAGCTTCACTTGGTGGATGGACAACTGATATCCATTCCTAAGTTGGAGCATTCTATTATCGATATTGCCTTTAGTGCCCATTTGCAGTACTTCGAATTGAAGGGAGAGGTACCTAAGAAAAGCGCGTCCACACCATTATTTGGTCTGACACCGGACCAGGTGGCCAATCTTCCGATCCGTTTTGGTATCAGCGGCCTTCCTGGCGTAGAGAATCTAGAGAATGCGATGCAGCACAATCAGGCGATGGCTAACACGGCTGATATTCCGCCTGAGGTTTTGGAGAAGATTTCTGGGATCGCAAAACTTGTTACAAATGGTGATCTGGATGCATTTCCGAAAGCAGAACCCCATTGTAATTGTGTCCATTGCCAGTTAGCGCGCGCTATCCATGGCGTTCCTAAGGAGGCGGTGGAAGAGCCCGTATCTGAGGAAGATTTACAATTCCACAATTGGGACATTCATCAGATCGGGGAGAACCTCTACTCTGTCACAAACCCTTTAGACGTCCATGAACACTACAACGTCTTTTTAGGCAATCCTGTGGGATGCACTTGTGGTCATGAGCATTGTGAGCACATTAAAGCCGTGCTGTCCAGTTGAACTTGCATCACAATATTTAGATTCTTAATTGCTATCTAGTGTACAAAAATCTGGCTCTAACAGTCTGGATTTTAACAGGACGTCTTCACACCAAACAGATACGTTTTTTCTTGCACTAATCCATAAGAAAGGCTACAAAGTTGGAAAAAAGGTTAGAAGGCCTCTGAATCTTTTCCATCATTAGAGGCTTCACCAAGGTTGTAACCAAGGGAGTTTATTCATGACAAAATTGCTTATCGCGACAATGGTCACATGTTGCCTGACTATAGTACAGGGTGAATTACGCGCTAATGAGGAGACAGTCACGTTACAAAGTGCTGCATTTGAGCCATTCACAGGAAGTGTGGTTGGTTCTAAAGTGCGTCTTCGCACACAACCCAACTTAGAGGGGCACGTTATTTGTGAGACGAGTTCCAATGAGATGTTTGGTGTTTTAGGGGAAGAGAACGGCTACTACGCAATCTCTCCACCTCGGGGCACGAAGGGATATGTATTCCGCACTTTTGTGTTAGATAACACGATTGAAGGCGAGCGAGTTAACGTCCGTCTCTACCCCGACATTGAGGCGCCGGTGATTGCCCGTCTCAATACGGGTGATAAGGTAAGCTCCTCTGTGAGTGATGCGAACAACAAATGGCTAGAAATAGATCTACCTAAGACGGCATATTTTTACATCGCAAAAGAATTCATCGATAAGAAAGGCCCCATTGAATTAATTGCACAGTTGGAGTCACGTCACCATGAAGCTATGCATCTCTTGAGTGCGACCTTTTTATTTGCGCAAAATGAGATCCAGAAGACGCTGCCTCACATCGATCTTGATGCGGTGAATAACAAGTTTACGCATATTACGACTACATACGCTGACCTACCGGACATTTGTGCGAGTGCACATGATGCAAACCGATTGATTCAAGAGTTATACGTACAGAAGAAAATCGCCTTTTTAGAGAGTCGCACGAACAACAGCACTTCTATTGTAGAGTTTTCTCAGGAGCAGCTCGACAAGTTAGCTGCGTTAGGGATTAAGGTGAATCCTGTGCAGGAGGAGAGTGCAATAGCGGAAGTAGGTTTAGCAGCGAGCGAGACAATGGGTCTCTCTTCCACTTTGTCTGATCAAGAAATGACCGATAAGATGCTTCTTTGGGAACCTATGGAGCAGGCGCTGTTTCACTTGTGGGCAGCTGCCAACAACGAGGACTCTATCGAAGATTTTTATCGTCATGAGAATTTGCATGCGATTTACATCAGTGGAATGTTGGAACCTTACAACCGTCCGGTGAAGAATGTTCCTGGAGACTTCGTTCTGCGTCATAACAACCATCCTGTCGCGTTCCTATACAGCACGCGTGTGAATTTGCAGAAAATGGTGGGCAAGAACGTAACGATCCGAGTGGCACCTCGTCCAAACAATCATTTTGCTTATCCAGCCTATTTTGTACTCTCAGTAGAGTAGTTTTTTCTAACCCTGCACCACTCGGTGCAGGGTTTTTTTGCTTCAAAAGTACTATGCACCTATGTCTATATCCCACTGTTGGTTTCTGCTCGTTAATAACTCACCTTACGCAAAAAATTGCCAGATCATCTCAGAAAACTCCTCTGATTACGAGGAAGAACAACCCAAAATTCAGGTTAATAAGAGTGGGAATCTAAGGTTACTTTGCCTCGGAAAATGTGGTAGAGCCACGAGATGTAGGCAATCACAAGAGGAAGACCTATGCAGACTATCACTGTTAATACTTTGAAGGTCTTCACCGAAGCGGCACTGTTAGTGATTGTGAGACTGAATGAGGGATCTAAACTCGATCTGATCAGCTCAGGAAACATGCTGCAGGCATAAAGCGCTACTAATAGCGCTATGTTGGCACAACTGTTCAGAAAAGCCCAACCGTAGCTCCCTTTTGTGACTAATCTGGGGATATTAGCTATGACTAACATGTTGGCTAAAGCTATGAAGAAAAACCAGGGTATGTGGCGGAATCGCTCGCCGATATGCTCCTGATAAATGAGAGTCGCCATTGTCGTGGTGACGTACATGATTATAAAAAAAATTAGCGCAGGTTGGACCCATTTTTTCACTTGGGTTTGTAGATCGCCGTCGGTTTTCATGACTAGGAAAATAACACCATGCATGAGAAAAAGAGCGACGGACATAATGCCTACTAATATCGCGTAGGGTCGAAGAAAGGTGAGAATTAGGCCTCCTTGGTACTCGCGATTCTCATTTATCGGTAGCCCTTCGATCATGTTTCCTAGAGCACATCCGACACCAAAAGCGATTAGAAAACTGCCCAGCGAAAAGAAGATGTCCCACATTGAACGCCACCAAACCATCGGTCTTTTACTCCGAAATTCTATGGAAACAGCCCTAAATATAAGAGCAAAGATGATAATCGTAGAGGGAATGTAGAGAGCGGAAAGTAGCGTCGCATAGGCTAAAGGAAAACCGGCTAACATACCGCCTAGAAATACCACTAACCAAACTTCATTTCCATCCCAGACTGGCCCTATCGCATTGAGAAAGAGTCTTCTGTGATTATCTTTCTTCGTACATAGATGTAGCATGCCTACACCTAAGTCAAAACCATCTAACATGGCGTAGTACATCATGGATGCCATGATAATGACGAACCAGAAAACCATAAATCCATGTTCTAGTGGAGTGATCATCGTATTCTCCTTGTAACTATTCAGGTAGGTAGTGTGAGCTTACTTTACTTTTATAGGGGTCTCTATATTCATCATATCCTACCGCTTCATTTGGGGGACCATGACGAATCTTTCTATCTAACAAATAGATAAACATGATGAAGATCATGGTGTAGATGATGATAAAGAGGATGAGGGAACTTACTACTTGGCCTACAGATAAGCCAGGGGAAATGGCGTCCGTCGTGCGCAAAAGGCCGTAAACTACCCACGGCTGTCTCCCTATTTCTGCGGTGTACCACCCTAGTTGGTTGGCGATCTCGGGGTAAAGCACGGCAATCATAGTGTACCACATAATCCAGGGGGTAGTTTTTTGTTTCCGCCATCGTACTACGGCTATCCAACCAAAAATGCAGCCTAAAAACATCAGCCCCCACATTACTAACATCCCATGATAGGTGTGAAAGACTGTGTTAACAGGAGGCCACAATTCGCGAGGAAATTGATCTAGGCCGGGTACAGGTTGATCAAAATTGCGATAAACAAGAAAAGAAAGAAGTCCAGGGATATAGAGCCCTTTTGTCTCCTGCTCGTTTGGATTACTATTACCAACAAGAAAGAGAGGGGTAGGTGTTGTCGTTTTGTATATCCCCTCCATAGCAGCTAGCTTGAGGGGTTGGAGACGCGCTACTGCACGACCTGTGGAGTCGCCCGAAAGGCCTTGTACCAACACGCTGAACGAGCCTAATAAGAGAGCTATCAAAAAGCCGCGCTTTGCTATTTCGGTGTGCCGCTTTTTCCATAAATAAAAGGCACTCACGCTAAGCACTAGAAAGGCTCCCGCTAACCAACATCCCAGGATCACGTGGATATAACGTATCCAAGAGGAGGGGTTATTGACTACAGCCCACCAACTATCTATAATCGCATGCCTCATCACTCCTTCTCCTTCAAATGTATGCCCAGCTGGCGTTTGCATCCAGGAGTTAGCGATAACAATCCAAAGTCCACTAAAGTGAGAGCCTAACATCACCATCAACGTCGAAAAGAAGTGTGTTTTGGGTCCAACCTTATTCCATCCAAAAAGAAGAAGAGCTACAAAGCCTGACTCTAAGAAAAAGGCAAAAATCCCCTCAGCTCCCAGAATACTACCGAATACGTCCCCAACAAAATGGGAAAATCGAGACCAATTTGTACCAAAAGCAAATATTTGCACGAGACCAGTTGCGACCCCTACAGCAAAAATCACAGCAAAAATCTGCACCCAAAATTTCGTCATCGTTTCGTAAATTTTGTTTTTGGTCACTAGATAAGCAGCTTCCATAATGACTAGAAGAAGACTGAGGCCTATTGTGAGAGGAGGAAAGAGATAATGAAAGGCGATATTTAAGGCGAACTGAATTCTCGAAAGTAACACGATTTCTCCCATGACTTTTCTTCCTTTTTAGCGTACAATGCCAAGACTCCACGATGTAAGTAGGTGTGTTAAAATTCAAATGAAAACTACAAAAATTATCGCTATCTTGAATGCTACCCCCGACTCCTTTTACGATGGTGGCTGGGGAGAGTTGATGGAGCGCGGTTTGAAAATGGCGCAAGAGGGAGCCGATCTCATCGATATCGGCGGACAATCTACCCGGCCGGGATCATCGCCTATTTCTATTGATGAGGAACTAGATAGAGTGTGCCCCCTTATCGAAGAGCTGCGCAAAAGAACAGCGACTCCCCTTTCTATTGATACAGATAAACCTGCTGTTGCCAGGGCGGCTCTCGATTTGGGGGTCTCTATGCTTAATGATGTGACAGGTTTCACGAACCCTGAAATGCGAAAGGTCGCTGTGTTCTCTTCGGTTCCTATCGTTGTAATGCATATGCAGAAAAATCCCCAACAGATGCAGCTTGCACCCTCCTACCCAAAAGGAGTCGTTTGTGAGGTGGCGGCTTGGTTTAAAGTCCAGGCGGCCCTCCTTATAGAAGAGGGTGTCTTGAAGGAGCGTATTATCTTGGATCCAGGAATCGGCTTTGGAAAAACTGTGGACCACAATCTTCAGCTGCTAGGAAATATCCAAACTTTTCTAGAAATGGGATTCCCTCTTCTCATCGGATTATCAAGAAAATCTTTTATGCAAAAAATCCTTAATAAAAGCGTCACCGAGGTATTGTCAACAACTCTTGCTCTAAATACAATGGCGATGCTAGGTGGAGTCGATTATGTACGCGTTCATGATGTAAGGGAACACCGTGAAATTCTCACCGTGCTAGAGAGGTTACAGACGGTTAATTCATGAGTTTTTTATACTTTTTCATTCCTATCGTCGAGATCCTTATCATTTGGGTGATGGTTAACTACCTTCTCAAATTCTTTTGGGGTACGAGGGCGATGGATGTGGTATTTGGATTCCTCGCTTTCCTCTTTATTTTTTTCCTCGCTACCTGGTTTGGGTTCCCCGTTCTCACGAAAATCATGCTCAACGTGGTGAATGTCGCGGTGATCGCTGTCTTCGTCATTTTCCAACCCGAAATCCGGCTTGCTCTCTCAAAAGTGCGCATCAAAGGGAGAAAATTCCGGGAAGTGCACGAATTTGATCGATTTCTTGAGAACCTCACAGATAGCGTCTATCGCTTCTCTGATAAAGAGGTAGGTGCATTGATTGTTTTAGAAAATCAGGATTCATATGAAGAGTATGCTAGCTCTGCCCTCAAAATGAATGCCGATTTCTCCTCCGAACTTTTGGAGTCTATTTTCATGACCACAACGCCTCTACATGACGGCGCTGTAGTCGTGAGAGGCACAAAAATCGTGGCAGCAGGGACAATTTTACCTCTCGCTCATGAGACGGCACAGCTGACCAAGACGATGGGCACTCGCCACCGAGCCGCTCTCGGAGCGAGTCAAAAAACAGATGCGGTAATCATTGTGGTCTCTGAAGAGACGGGAAAAGTCTCTATCGCACGAGAAGGAATTTTAACTCGCGGTATTAAAATCGACCGCTTCCGAGGTATTTTGCGTAGTATTTTCACTCCCCCTGAGTTGAAGAAGAAACTTAAACTATGGAAGTTGCCTAAATGAGAGAGATTTTACAACGCATCTTCATCAAAAATTGGCCTCGGAAATTGGTTGCTCTCACGACAGCTATCATCGTATGGTTTTTGATCAGTCAAACCATCACCATTACACGCACTATCCCCAATGTTCCTGTCCGTGTGATCAATCTGCCCCGGAATAAAACGGTCTTGGGTCTTCTTCCTAATGGCTATATGAAATATCGGATCTCGATATCGATTACGGGCGTGAAATCGGTTGTCAGCGATTTAGTATCGAATGATTTGGAGATAGTCATTAATGCAGAGGGGAAAAAAGAGAGCTGGATCGCCGCGATCAATAAAAAAAATCTAAGCAATCTCTACGAGGAAAACCCTGATTGGAAAAAAGATATCTGCTCTGTTACTTCCAACGATCTCTTCATGAAAATGAGCAAGCTGGTAACGGAGGAGGTTCCCCTTACCATCAATAAGCCGTTTGGCGATCCCCCCAAAGGGTACCAATTTCTGGATGTGTGGCCTAAATATCTCACACAAAAGGTCACGGGCCCCGAAGAGCAGGTGCAAGCTTTAAAGCAGCGTGGACTCGAGGTAATTTATAACCTCAATAAAATCACGCAAGCTGAGCTCGATTCGGTCAGCGGCCAGTCGCAAACTGATGAAATCAGTTTTTTTGTGCCCAATTCGTGGAAAAGCGTAGCAATTCCTTTTAAAGGAAACTCCTTAGAGCCATTCAATGACCCGCGCTCAAAATTGATGCGTATCGACTTTCTCAAACAGGCGTTGATTCCGTTAGGCGTAGAGTTGCCGATCACCATTTTCTTTCCTGTCAAATATTCACGGACGATCAATCCTCAAACCTACTCTCTAGCCACGAATAGCTATATTCAGAAGAAAAATGGATTAAAACTGCTCACACGTCCCCTTTATGTACAAGATGTGAGCCGCCTCTTTTTAGATACCGTTCGTGATAACCTTTTATTGACCATTATCGCTGCTCCTAAAAGCACAAAAACCTCATTGGATTGGGTAGTCGAATTTATCGATGAGCGCGCACTCGAAAACAGCTTTGTTGCCGCTACTCTTAAGGAGATGGAGGAGGTATACAAAGAGAGTCATGACACTTTTACCAAATATAGCGAACAAACCATTCGAGATCGCTTCCGCGACTATGTCCGGAATTTAGAGCTCTTTACCGACAATGGCGAACGCTTGCGGCTCAATGCAGATATCGACGCTAACAAAATCTCATTACAGATTGTGGAACCAAAAAAATGAAACGAATCGCCCTGCTGAAAAGTAACCTCGCCTTCCAAGGTGGGCTTGAAAAATATACCATCATGCTGGCCCAGCGCTATCACGAGAGAGGGGATCAGGTCACAATCTTAACCACAGGGAAAGTCCCCGAGAAATATCCTTTCGATGTCATCTCCTTAAAGTGCACATATAAAATCTCCTTTGCTCATCATAAAAGTTTTGATCGCGCCTGTCGCCACTGGCTGAAAAGGCACCTAATGGATGTCATCTTTGGTATGGAGCGCAATAGCTTCCAAACCCATTACCGCGCCGGAAGTGGGGTACATAGCGCTTACTTGCAACAACGTGCTCGTATCGAATCGCCCTTAAAACGCTTCTCTTTTTTTATCAATCCTCTGCATCGTACCATCAAAAAGTTAGAGAAAAAGGCCTTTTGTCACCCCCAACTAAAAATGCTCTTTACCAACTCAGAAATGGTCAAAAGAGAGATTTTGGAACGTTATCCCGTCGATCCTAAGAAAATTCTTGTAGTGCACAATGGAATCAACTGGGAAGGATATGCGAAACCCTTTGGGCAAAGAAGCTATAATCCCGGCCGCTTCCAATTTCTGTTCGTAGGTAACGACTATCGACGTAAAGGATTACCATTTCTTCTGGATGCTTTAGAGAAGCTCGAAGGGAATTTTCACCTCACTGTGGTGGGCAAAGATAAGAATCTCGAATATTATAAAAAAAGAGCACCTTCTTATGTCACATACGTAGGACAAAAGAGCGATCTTATTCCCTTCTACCAAAAGGCAGATGCGCTTGTCGTCCCTTCGATCTATGATCCATTTGCGAATGTGACTCTCGAAGCCCTTGCCATGGGGCTCTATGTCGTCTCCTCCGACACAAATGGTAGCCATGAAATTCTCACACCCGATTGCGGTTGTGTAGCCCCGATCGATGATCTGTTACCCGCTCTGCAAAAGGCCCTTGCTCACCCGAAAACTCCTGAAAGCTCTCTTGCTATCCGACAAAAAATAAAAAGATTAGATCTGGCGACTCAACTCGACTGCATGATACAAAATACTCATGATTAGTTATTTTCTCTTTCGCCTTTTTGGAGTGCTCATATCTCTTCTCCCCTATACGGTGATCCATGCGATAGGCAGAATACTGGGCACGCTGCTCTATTATGTGCACACTCCCTTTCGAAAAAAGGCTTTGAGCAATCTAGCAATCGCTTATGGAAGCAGCTTGAGCGAAAAAGAGAGAACCAAAATTGCCAAAAGGTCTTTTCGCCATCTGATGATCACATGTCTCGAATTTTTCCGGCTAAAACGGAGCAAAAATCATTTTGACCGGTTGATCATACCCTCGAATCCAAGAGTGGTGCTCGATTTAACGGAAAAAAAGCAAGGTATTGTCTTCTTCACCGGACATCAGGCGAATTGGGAAATCCCCTTTCTTGCTATCACACAAAGATGTGGCCCTGGGATTGCGATTGGACGTCCGATAAAAAATCGCCCTCTTTATCGCTGGGTTTTGAGTGTACGCGAGATGTTTGGCGGCAAAATTGTGATGCCAAAAAACGCCTTGAAAGAGGGTTTGAAGGCATTGCGCAAAGGAGAGTTCATCGGTATTGTCGGCGACCAAGCTCTGCCCCAGAGTGACTACTCTTATCCCCTTTTTGGAACGCGTGCTTGGACTACCACAGCCCCCGCTCTTTTGGCATATAAAACCAACTCTCCTATTATCGTAGGCACTACCAAAAGAGAGAAAGGCAAGTATATTGTCCATGCCTCCGATCCCATCTGGCCCAACTTGGAGAGGCCTATGAAAGAAGAAGTAAAAAGGATGATGGATAAAACTCTTTCCCTTTTTGAAAAAAGTATCCGCGACTGCCCTGAACAGTGGATGTGGGTGCATGATCGCTGGAAGCAGCAAACAATCGATCACGTGAAACGGCAATATCGATACGGTTTTGTCTTAATCACCTTACCTCCCGATGTCACCCCTTACCTAGAGATACTTTTTCTTTTGCGCAAGATCTATCCCCGCAGCTTCCTTTCGATTTACGCCCCTGCTGGCTCCGCCATCAGACTAAAAGACGCTGCTATTCACTATTATAAAAAAGAGAGCGACCTTTTTCAAAGAGATTGGCGCCAGCAACTTCTTATCGATTTTTATGATTCGGCTCTACTACGCCGCCACTTCCACAAACTGGGTTGTTCCCAAACACTCTCTTTGCAAAAAATGCGCAAAATCTCCCAACAAGAAGAGCTCTATCAGATCATCAAACAAACTTTGGTAAAATCGGAATGCCTGCTAACCGTTTCTTTCTAGACCATCCCCTGCTTCAGGAAAATAGAGCCCACCTCCAAGGGACAGAGGCGCACCATCTCACAAAAGTGATGCGCAAAAGCCGTGGTGCTATAGTCGAATTGATCGATGGTCATGGGAAACTTGCCACAGCGGAAGTGTTAGCGGTCGGACGAGAACTCGTAGAGTTAAAAATTTTATCCCTAACGGAGAGTGAAAAACCCGAACGTCGCATCCTCTGCCAGGCTATTCCCCGCCTCAACCGCCTGGAAACTATTCTCGAAAAAGGAACAGAATTAGGAATGACAGAGCTGTGGCTTTTTCCCGGAGAGTTGAGCGAAAAAACAAGCCTCACTAAAAACCAGATCGAAAGGATCCACACCCTCTTTGTTTCCGCCCTCAAACAGTGTGGTCGTCTCTATCTGCCCCTCCTTGAACTAAAACCCTCCTTACTTGAATGGAAAGAGCTCCCCCTCCAATCCTTCTTCGGCGATATTGCGCCTGACGCGCCCCCCTTTCCCCAAAAGCTCCGGCATGAACCTATCCTTTTTTGTGTCGGCCCAGAGGCCGGCTTTACCCCCAAGGAGGAGGAAAAACTCCGCAAACTGGGCGCCCAAGGGGTTGCTTTAAGCCACGCTATCCTCCGCACAGACACAGCTCCTCTCGTTGCGCTCTCTTTAATCGAGTTCTTAATACGCGCTTAAAGGAAATATTATATAATCATAGCAAAGGGAGTTATGCATGTATCGGGCCACCAATCATCATGGAGAGCTGCGCTGGAAAGAGGGAGAGGAAGAAATAAAATGGCCTCAAAGGGCGCAAGGGGGCATTGCTAGAAGCGCTAACATCCATACTATCATAGCTGTTGCCTCGGCACTCTTTGCCGCAGGGACTCTTATCGGGGGATGGCTCGTATTTGGACATGCCGTGGCAGGAGAGTTCGGCTCCCTTACCACAGCAAGTCAAGGGTGCATCGGAGGCACCGGCCTACTTCTCGTTATTGCAGGTGGACTTTTAACCACTCTCACGATCTCTTCTGCCAAAAAAGCTCACATCCGTAGGCAAGTAGGGAGTGTTCACTACTGAGGGAATTGCAAAGCTGGCAAGTCAGAAGAGTTTTTCGGGATCAGCTTGCCTTTTTCTTAAGAAGTCCCCGAAAAATCCTTTCTGATTTGTTAGTTTTGCAATTCCCTCATTAAACTACACCTTTAAAGACAATCGCCTGTTTTGGATCTATCGTGACAAGCTGCTCGTCTCGCAAAATCGCGCTTGCGCCGCTTGCCTGCAAAATGGCGGAGAGCCTCAACTGAGTCGCTACCTGTTTTAAATAGGCTTCCGACCCCACATCATCGGCATGGTTTTGTAGAATCACAGCTGAAGCGTTTTTGAGGAGGGGCAAATAACTCTCATCACAACTATTGATCACCAAGATCTTTCCCCGCACCGAATAATCTTTTGCTTCTGTCGAGGGGAAAAGAGAGACTTTTCCATAAGTGCGCTCTCCCAGACCTTCCGTTCCTCGCACAAGTACATCGCCTATGCTGTCGACAATCATCATATTGGTCGTCCCGCTTTTTCCAAAAGGGCTGCCGGCTGTGATTACAACAAGGTCCCCATACTGGACATATCCTTTGCCCAGCGCATAGGCAGAAATTCTCTTGTAGGCATCCTCGATATTATGCGCCTCATCGCAGAAAATCGGAATCACTCCCCAAAACAGAGAGAGCTGGTGATAAACTTTCATGCTAGGAGTCATGGCGATGATCGGCATCTCTGGGCGGAGTCGAGAGAGCAAACGAGCCGTGATCCCTCTTGTCGTAAAAGCAAAGATCGCTTTTGCATGAGAATTGTAAGCCGTGCGTATCGAAGCCGTTGCAACAGATGAGGCAACATCAGGGAATTCTTTGGTGGTCGCTTTAGCGAGAAACTCGGTATAGTCGAAATCTTGCTCCGTCTCCTTAATGATCGAGCGCATCATTTTGCAAGATTGCACAGGATAGGCACCAATAGCCGTCTCCCCTGAGAGCATCACAGCGGATGTACTGTCATAGATCGCATTGGCCACATCAGAAGCTTCTGCGCGAGAGGGGCGCGGATTAACCATCATGGATTCGAGCATCTGAGTTGCCGTCACAGAGGCTTTTCCCCCCAAATAGCTCTTGCGTATCATCATCTTTTGCAGCCGTGGCACCTGATTAAGAGGTAACTCGACACCCAAATCACCACGCGCAACCATAATCCCATCAGCCACTTGCAAAATGCTGTCAAAATTTTGAACACCTTTTCTGTTTTCAATTTTGGCTATAACAAGAATGTCCGATTTCTCCTCAATCTCAATGAGCTTTTTGATCGCAATGACATCTTCATCAGTGCGGATAAACGAGGCGGCTATCATATCGACATCTTGGTCGCAACCAAATTTGATGTCGTCCACATCTTTTTTAGTGAGGGAAGGAAGCTCCATATCGATCCCAGGAATATTTACCCCTTTAGTAGAACGGATGATCCCTCCATGATCTACCTCTACGCAAACACCTTCTGGAGCAACCTCTACCACATGCGTCACAATATAGCCATTGTCGAGCAAGATGAACATATCTTGAAAAAGTGCACCCAAAATCGAGGCGGGGCGCAATGTGATACGCTCCTCATCCCCCTCAATATCTTCTCTGACAAACCAAATTTTTTGCCCCGGTTTTAGCTCCATATCTTTTTTGAGCTTGCCCAACCGAATTTCAGGTCCCTTCGTGTCTAACATAATAGCGATAGGAATGCCAAGTTTTTGCCGAGCCTCTTTCACCAAAGCAATTCTATATGCATGCTCTTCATGTGTGCCATGACTAAAGTTGAGGCGCGCCACATTCATACCAGCAAGAATCAGGGATTGAATCAATTTCAAATTGTCCACCGCTGGCCCCAGAGTGCAGACAATTTTTGTACGGACTACCATAAAGAACTTCCTTTTAGAGACCTATGCATAACTTGAAAACGGCCGCAAAATGGCTCTTTTTTGCGAGATTTGAAAAATTCTATTTTTACATTATCAATCAGATAAGGAGAAAATAAAACTTTTCAAAGATAGCGGAAAAGAGCCATTTTGCGGCCGTTTTCAAGTTATGCATTAGGTCTCTTTTGGATAAGTAATAGCATTTCTCTTTAAAAAAGGCTATACTTTATCGTTGATGGAAAAACACCCAATCGTTTTTAAAAAAGCCGCTGTCCATAACCTGAAAAAGGTCGACCTCTCTCTCAATTCTAGAGAACTCATTGTTTTTACAGGTGTCTCAGGATCGGGTAAATCTTCCATGGCTTTTGATACCATCTTCAACGAGGGACAGCGCCGCTATATCGAGTCTCTTTCCACATTTGCCCGCCGCTTTCTGGGCGATATGTCCAAACCCGATGTGGAGAGCGTCTCTGGTCTCTCTCCTACTATCGCCATCGAACAAAAAAGTGCAGGGAAAAATCCTCGCTCTACGGTCGGCACTATGACAGAAATCTATGACTATCTACGCGTTCTGTATGCGCGCGTTGGCCAACTTTATTGCCCCGTCACAAAAGAAAAACTCTCGCCAGAAAGTAAAGAGCGGATTATCAAAAAAATCCAAAATCTCCCCGAAAAGAGCCGGCTGATCTTTTTTGCTCCATACGCCAAAAATAAGAAGGGTGAATTCAAAGAAGATTTTCAGCTTTTACTCCGGCGAGGTTATATGCGAGCGCGCTGCGATGGCGAGATAATCGAACTCACAGAAGAGATCGCGCTCGACAAAAATCAAACTCATAATATTGATATTGTGATAGATAGACTATTAGTCACAAAAGAAAATATATCTCGAATCGCCGAAGCAGTGATGACAGCTTTGGAGATGGGAAATGGTGTTTTCTCATTGCTCAACCAAACAACCGATGAGGAGACGCTCTATTCTACCCATGCCTATTCACCAAAAGCCGATGTCTACTACACCTCACTAGAGCCTACAGATTTTTCGTTCAATAATCCCAGCGCAATGTGTCCTACCTGTCACGGGTTAGGAATCAGCACGGAGTATGACCTCAATAAGATTATTGATCCAGAAAAAAGCGTCGCGCAAAATTGTTGCATTGTCGCGGGAGACTATCTTACTGTCCGTTATGGCAACATCTACCGTAATTTGAGTGAAATCTATGATTTCGATATCAACACTGTATGGAAAGATCTCTCGGCCAAAGCGCAAAAAGTATTGCTGTATGGAACGCGGAAAAAATGGACGGCAATGCATTTTGTGCACCCGGAAAAAGGATCGAGTTGGACGGAGTATGTAGCGTGGCGTGGTTGGCTGGCCGATGCGAGAAAGAAGTATCAAGAGGCGAAGAGCGATCTCTACAAAAAGAAGATGGAGAAATTGATGACCCGGCAGCTTTGCTCTAGTTGCCAAGGCTCTCGTCTCCTTCCCCTGGCCCAAGAGACAAAGGTGGGCGGATTGCGCATCCATGATTTTTGCGCACTTACGATAGAAGAGGCGCACAATTTTTGTGCAACCCTTACCTTTGATAAGAGCGAAGCTTTGATTGCTGTAGACCTTGTGCGCGAAATCCAAACGCGGCTCCAATTTCTACTCCACGTAGGGCTCAACTATCTTTGCTTAAATAGAAGTTCTCCTACTCTTTCTGGCGGAGAGGCACAACGAGTGCGACTCGCTTCTCAAGTGGGATGTGGTCTTGTCGGAGTGACCTATATACTAGATGAGCCATCGATCGGATTGCACCCACGCGATAATACCAAACTCATCTCAACGCTGAAAAACCTGCGTGATATGGGAAATACTGTCATTGTAGTCGAACATGATGAAGAGACGATTCGGGCAGCAGACCGGATTGTAGACTTTGGTCCTGGACCAGGCTGTCTGGGCGGAGAGATCATTGTCAATGGCGATCTAGAGACGCTCCTGTCTAGCCATACACTTACCGGCGACTATTTGAGCGGACGGAAAAAGATCGGAATCCCTACTTCAAGACGTACCGCTTCTGGCTCTCTAAAGATATTTGGTGCTTCTCACCATAATTTGAAAGAGATTGACGTGACAATTCCTCTGGGGGTTTTTGTAGCTGTAACAGGTGTGTCGGGATCAGGAAAATCCTCTTTGATCATTGACACGCTAGTCCCTGCGCTTGTGAACAAACTGCACCACGGCGAACAGATTGTCGGAGCTCATCATGGAATCGAAATGGAGGGTGTCGATAAAATTATCGCTATCGATCAATCCCCGATTGGACGAAATCCCCGCTCGAACCCAGCAACCTATATTAAACTATTTGATGAGATCCGCTCTCTGTTTAGTCAACTGCCCGAGGCGCAAGCAAAAGGGTTCTTGCCAGGGCGTTTCAGCTTTAATGTGGCAGAGGGGTCATGCCCGCAGTGTAAAGGGCATGGCTATGTGCGTGTCGATATGGATTTTTTGGAAGATCAGTGGGTCGTCTGTAGTGCCTGCAACAATCGTCGCTTTGACTCCGAGACATTGAACATTACCTATAAGGGAAAGAATATTTATGATGTGCTAGAGATGTCTGTGGACGAAGCTTTCGAATTTTTTGAAAATATCCCCTCTTTGCAGCGCAAACTCGCCGTGATAGCGCAAGTGGGGATGGGATATATCAAGCTAGGGCAGCCATCGCCCACACTTTCAGGAGGGGAAGCACAACGGATCAAGCTTGCTAAAGAGTTGGTGCGCCCCGCCTCGGGTCACACCCTATATGTACTAGATGAGCCGACAACAGGTCTCCATTTTCATGATATCTCTGCTCTTCTCACCGTTTTGGATACTCTTGTCGATCGAGGCAACACGGTGCTTGTGATTGAACACAACATGGATGTTGTAAAAAGAGCTGATCATATCATCGATATCGGTCCAGAGGCAGGGTCTGGCGGAGGTGAAATAGTGGCCACAGGCACTCCTGAGGAGATTGCGCAGAAAAAAACAGCAACAGGGGTTGCTCTCAAAGCGGTTCACAAAAATGTAGAAAAAATAGAGCACGAAGTTGTCAAAGAGATACCCACCATCGAGGTACGGGGCGCTGAGCAAAATAATCTCAAACATCTCGATATATCTATCCCAAGACTGGGCATCACCGTCGCTTGTGGCCCTTCCGGTTCAGGGAAAAGTTCTTTTGCTTTTGAAACAGTCTATGCAGAAGGACAGAGACGCTATATCGAATCTCTCTCTCCCTACGCACGGCAGTTTGTGCATCAAATGCCGAAACCAAAACTCTCCCAAATCAGCGGCCTCTCCCCTGCCGTCTCTATCGAACAAAAAGCCTCTTCCGGCAATCCACGCTCGACGGTCGGAACTCAAACAGAAATCTACGACTATTTAAGAATTCTTTTTGCCGCTTGTGGCACAGCATACTGCCCTGAGACGGGAGAAAAAATTGAGAGTATCACCAAAGATGAGGTGGTCGATAAAATTCTCGCCTTTCCTGAAAATACACCTCTTACTCTGCTAGCACCCTTTATGGTACACACGAAAGAGCAGTTTGCGACCAAACTCTCCCAATACATGCGTGAGGGCTATTTACGTCTGCGACTTAACAACACTATCTATGAGATTGACGAAGAAATCCCTTTTGATCCAAAACGGAAAAATACGTTAGAACTAGTCGTGGATCGTCTAAAAGTGCATAAAAAAAATCGCGCACGCATTTTTGAGGCGGTAGAAAAAGCGACCAATTTTAGTGCAGGAGAAGTGATTGCTCTTACCGATAAAGAGCATCTTTTTAACCTCTCTTTTTCCGTACAAAGCACTGGAAAATCTTATTCTCCGATCACACCGCACATCTTCTCCTTCAATAGTGCAGAAGGGATGTGTCCTGAATGCCAAGGTCTCGGTTATCAATATGGTGCTAACCTGGTGCATGATCCAGATATCCTCTCTCTTTCTGTGATCGGCTTTTTTTCTTATCTGATGCAAGACCCCCATTTTTCTCTCCTCACTCTTTTTCTTGAAAAAGAGAATATTTCCCCCAAAACTCCTCTGAAAAAGCTCTCTTCGCAGCAATTACAACGTCTCATGAATGGTGCGGAAGAGTGGCTCAGCGTGAAAAAACATGTCCGCGTAAAATGGAATGGCATCCAGCCTCTTCTCGCCATGGCAGGAAGAAGGGCTCATCGAGAGCTGCGTCAGCCATTGATTCCCCTTTTGGATGAAATTGAATGCATCTCTTGTTTCGGATCTCGTCTGCGCCCTTTAGCCCGCCACGTCCGCATCCAAGAGCACTCTATAGCGACTCTTTGCGCACAACCGATCGAGAAGATACGCGCCTTTATTGACCGCATTGATCAACCCAAAATGCTTGCAGAAGTCTTCTCTCAGCTGAAAAGTCGGCTACAATTTTTAATCGATGTTGGACTGGGCTACCTCGCTTTAAATCGACGCGCCCCCACTTTAAGCAACGGTGAGGCACAACGCATTAAACTTGCGCGACAACTAGGTAGCGAACTTTGCGGAATTCTCTACGTTTTGGATGAGCCAACAATCGGGCTGCATCCATCTGATAATGAAAAGCTTAGTCGAGCACTATTTAAACTCAAAGAGTTGGGCAACACGCTCCTTTTAGTAGAACATGATCCGCTTACCATAGCGATGGCAGACCACATCCTAGATTTTGGGCCGGGAGCGGGAATCCATGGAGGGCACATCACAGCACAAGGGAATTTAAAAGAGATTTTAGAAGTAGAAGAAAGCCTTACAGGAGCCTACCTCTCTGGAAGAAAAAAACTCCCCTTATTCCCTAAAAAACGGCCATCCACCTTTTTTACCATAGAGGGGGCAAAGAGCCATAATCTCAAAAACATTACCGTCTCGATCCCGATTGGACTTTTGACATGTCTCACAGGTGTCTCTGGCTCGGGAAAATCAACACTGATGCGTGAGGAGATCATCCCGAAAGTGAAAGCTCAGCTCGATAGTGGAGAGCTTTTTGCAAAAATGCTCATCATCGACCAAGATCCAATAGGACAGACCGTGCGCGCTGATGTCGGTACATATACCGATCTTTTACCTGAACTGCGGAAATTTTTTGCTGCTTTGGGAATGGCAAAAACCAAAGGACTACAGTCAGGCCACTTCAGCTATAACCACAAGAAAGGGATGTGCTCAAACTGCTGGGGGCTGGGCTACAAAAAGGTGGAGATGCTCTTTCTTTCCGATGTCAAAGTGCCATGTGACCATTGCCATGGGTTACGCCTCAATCCCGTCTCTTTGCAAGTAGAATATCAGGGAAAGAATTTTGGGCAATTCCTGCAAATATCAATCGAAGAGGCACGCCACTACTTTGAATTGCTCCCTAAATTCGTCCATATTTGTAACACCTTGATCGAGCTTGGACTTGGCTATCTCAAGCTCGGCCAAGAGATCGCCACCCTATCTGGGGGTGAGGCGCAACGCATCAAACTCTCCCGTGAGCTTGCCAAAAAAGCTAGAGGCAAAACTCTCTATCTCCTCGATGAACCCACCACAGGACTCCACCCAGATGATATCTGTAAACTGCTTTACCTCCTCTCTCGCCTAACCGATAAGGGACATACCGTACTCGTGATCGAACACCACACCGACTTCATCAAAAGAGCCGACTATATGATCGACCTCGGCCCGGGAGCGGGAGCTGCTGGAGGAGAGCTTCTCTATAGCGGACCGGTCGAAAATGCTCCTATTTCCTCGCCTACGGGTAAATTTTTATTAAAAAATTAATTTTACATTAATATTTTTTTGTTATAATATCCTCATTGTAAAAGATCCTTATTCCAAAAGGGGTATTGTGCATATTTCACATAACTCAGATTTATTAAGCGCAGTTCCTGCTGCCCATAATGCCGATCCTCTTCTAAAGGCGGCTTTCCTATCGGGAAGCAAGGACAATACCTCCGTAATAGTCAAGGATTTATAAATATATATACATTTTCTTAGGGACTAATAGTCTCTAAAATTAAAATATTTTATAATAGTTAAAGAGGATAGATAGAATGGATGCCAACCCAGTAGGTAGGGAGGGGGGGAGGAGCGGTGGGGTCGAACAGCGAGCCTTCAGCCCTTCTGCTGCAAAATCAGATACGGCAAAAACTGTGGCGATCATTGCGATTCCCATTATTGTCGCATTAGCCGCGATTCTGATGGCTCATCTGAACATCCCGATGGTAACGCAAGCTTTGCAAAACCATAGCTGGGTGCAATGGGTAGCAGGCTTTGGTGGAATAACGGGCGTAGTCTATAAATTAGGCCGCTCGATTTATACCGCCCATCAAGAGAAAAAAGCACTCCGTGCGGGGGAGGAACAAAGAAGAGAACAAATACACGCCCTGGAACAACGTGTTCCAAAGCCTCACCACAGGGCCACAGAGGCTCTTAGCGTACTTCCGCCTCAGCGTACTGCAGAAGATTGGATCTCTACAAAGGTGGCACTGCAACCAGGAGCAGAGGAACGTCTAACCGCTGCTAGACAAGCAGTGGGTAATAGAGAGAGCGCTATATCAGGAGCAGCTACCCACTTTCCCAGCGAAGTTAGTACTATTCTTGCAAGAAGAGCGCATAGAACCCAATCTCGCCCCGCCGACGAGGCAGCTCTTATAGAAATGAGATTTGATGCCTGTAAATCCACCTGTTCAGTAGGCAGTCAGCTTGCCTGGACAGATGGAAGAAAAGAGGCACATTACAATAATGCTGCTAAAATCGCTTTTCGTTGGGAGGATGGCCAACAGAGAGTAGAGACCGTTACTGTACAGACGGAGTGTTTTCCAGAGGAAAGCGTGGAGGGTGATCGACAAAATAGTAGGCTAGGAACCCTGTTCCCCCAAATCTTAGCCAGGAAACTACAAGAGGCACATGCAGCGAAATGTGCTGAGATTCAGGGCAAAAGGTGGTCGGTCGTACAGATGCTCAGCTCCACCACAACTATCCCCCCGGAAGCTGAGAGTGAAGTGGTAGAGGCTGCTCTAAAAGCAAGCATGGAAGAACTCCATCAACACCTTGCGACAATCAATGCAGGGGGGCACGCCCTTTGCGCAACGCTCACTTTTGGTGATCAAGTCTACGTAGTAAATGTGGGCGGCTCGAGAGCCATGGTTACCCAGGCAGATGGGCCAGGATTCTTTGTAACCCAACCAGCAGTTCAAGAGGTAGATGGGGTGAATCACCCTGCGACTCTCCTAGGTACTGAGAGCCCCCACGCGCCTCATATCACACGGTTTCCTCGACAGCCAGGAGCGCGTCTGGTCATTGGGAATAAAAATTTCTGGGATGTAGCAAAAGGAGTCGACGTCGTCCGTTTGACAGCAGATAGTAGAGACAAGGGAAAAGGAGCCACGGAGACCTCTCAAGTTCTTATTGACGCCGCTCTTCTCTGCCGCGAGACATGTAAAAAACAAGAGGTCGAAGCGGAAGAAATGAGTGTGGCAGCTGATCGATTGATTACTAATCCAAGAGGCGCCGACGCAAGTAGAATTCCGGCCTATATAAGAGCGAAAGCAATCGCTGACAAAGACCATAAGAAGTACCAGGCGATTACTACTCGTACCCCCTCTGTGATGGTTGTGGAATTCTAACATTTTTTTTCCTTTACACCTTCCTAACTCTCATTATACAAAGAGGATTGTGGAAAGGAATAAAGTGGAAAAAATTGGTCGCTATGAACTGCGCGAAACTATAGGGCGCGGTGGAATGGGTGAGGTCAGTCTCGCCTATGATCCTGTCTGTGAACGTGAAGTGGCCATCAAACGGATTCGGCCAGATCTGAAAAAGCAGGCGGCCATGAGTGCTCGCTTTTTGCGCGAAGCGCGCATCACAGCTCAGCTCACACATCCTGGCATCATCTCCATCTACACCATTCACAAAGAGAAGGATGAGCTGTACTACGTCATGCCCCACATCAAAGGGGATAATCTTAAGCAGATTTTGAAGCGGTCTCATCAAAACCCGAAAAGCCAAGAGGCTTCTATTCCTGCTCTTCTCCCCATTTTCCATACCGTCTGCCAAACGATTGCCTATGCGCACGATAAGGGAATTATCCACAGAGATATCAAGCCAGAGAATATCCTTGTAGGAACGTTTGGAGAGGTGATTGTGCTCGATTGGGGGTTAGCGCAAATGATCTCTGAGCCTTATGAGGATGAGATCGAAGATGTAGAGGAAGAGGTGCACCTCACCCGTCCCGGTAAGATGATCGGTACAGTCGCTTATATGGCCCCTGAACGGGCAATGGGAGAGGCAGCCTCAATCTCCTCTGACATCTACTCTCTCGGCGTTTTGCTCTACCAAATTTTGACTCTCCATTTCCCCTTTAAACGCACCTCTATCAAAGAATTTCGCAAAGTGTGCCAACATGAGAAATTATTGGAGCCAGAAGAAGTCGCTCCTTATCGAGAAGTCCCTTTACGTCTCTCCCGTATCGTGAGAAAGATGCTCGAACCCGATCCTCAAAGAAGGTATTGTTCAATGGAAGAGCTCTTGAACGACTTGCGTAGCCACTTCGAGGGGCGGCGCGAGTGGTTTGAGACGCATAGGCTTGATATTAGGAACAAAAAACATTGGCTGTTCCAAGAGCATGTACTTATCTCTCAATATGTAGCAATCACGCGCACGACTGAAGGGGCGGGGTGGGTGAATGTGAATATTTCGAAGGCAGCCTTTGCAGAAAACTTACGTCTTAAGACGCAGATCGAGATCGAGGAGAACGGAGAGGGCTTTGGTCTATTACTTGGCGTTCCTGAGGTTGAGGAGCGGGAGACCCCTATGGAGGGGTATTGCCTCTGGATTGGGAATCGGGAGAATCCTAGCGCACAACTTTTCCGCAATACGGTGGAGGTGTTGCAGATCCCAGATCTCTATTTAGAGCCGGGTCAACAACATGAGCTTTGCATCGAAAAGTTTAATAACCATATTCAGTTCTTTCTTGATGGAGTACGCCGCTTTACTTATGTGAGCTATATTCCCCTTTTTGGCACTCATGTGGGCTGTGTAGCACGCGATGACTATTTTAAACTCGATGAGATGGTCGTTTCAGTGGGAAGTCAAGATCTCCGTGTGAGCTGCCTCTCTGTGCCTGACGCCTTTTTAGCAAGCCGAGACTATAAACGCGCCCTTCTAGAATACCGGCGCATAGGCCAGTCCTTCCCGGGCCATACAGAGGGACGAGAAGCCCTTTTTCGTGCCGGCATTACCCTATTAGAGCAGGCTCGCAGTGCAAAAAATGAGAGGCGTGCCGAGGGTTATTATACTCAAGCATTGGAGGAGTTTTCTAAGCTCCATAGCACACCAGGAGCCCCGTTGGAATATTTAGGCAAAGCGCTTGTCTATCAATCTTTGCGTGACCATTTAGAAGAGATCAAATGTTTGGAGTTAGGCCTACGCCGTTACGCAAAACACCCTCTTGTAGAAGCATTGGTGGAACAGATCACCTACCGAATGCATGAGGCGAGTCAAGTAGACCGCCGCTCTGCATACCAACTCATTTTGATTGCTCTGAGGCTCCTCCCTGAGATAGTTGAGAAGAGTGACTCCCGGCGCCTTTTCATGCACCTTGTGAAGCATTGGGAGCCTCTCTCTTTTATAGAGAATCCGATTGATCCCTCCTCCCTTGGCATCGAAAAATTGGATCAGATCCGTTTTGCCATCCCTCTTGCCTTCTGGTTGGCCGCCCCTTACATCTTAGCAGAGATGTTTCAGGACCTTGTCGCCATTGATGACACCGTTTCTATAGGTAACCTCCTTTTTGCCCTTTTTGAGCTCGGCTCTTTTGGACTTGCGCAGCGGCTCTTAGCAATGAAGGCATTTCCTAGCTTGGTCCCTATATTGCTATGCCATAAAGAATCTTTGGAAAAAGGGTGTATCGCCTTTCGAGAACTCATGCATGATGGATTTGACGTCGCCACATTCCGCGCCTTGACCTACCTGATGCGCCAGGCGTTGAGACTCGATAAGGAAGAGCTCATCTATGACCTCGCTCTTCTTTTTGAGAAGGCTCCTCTCTCCCATGAAGATAAGATCGAGCTTGACTCGTACCGCATTTGGGCGCTGCTGAAAGAAGAACAATGGCAAGAGGCGGGCAGGATTTTTGATACCTACCCGATCGAGATGCTCAATCAAGAGAGTACTCCCCTCTATCCCCTCTACGGCTGCTGGCTCTATGCTACAGAAGGAGAGGAGATTAGTAACATTTACTTCAGTGGTGTGATAGATACTCCTTTCCCCCGTACCTGGTCCCTTTTAGGCCATGAACTTACGAACAAAATTACGAACTCTCCTAGTTGGTATAGTACCTCGTTTATGTGGGAGAGAAGGCAACTCTACCAACAACTGACCCTCTACTATACGATTGCTGCCAATCCGGAATTGGAGGCATATTATCGTGGACTCGAACGGGAGCAGTACATCTATGTCCTTGAATAATATAATCGATTCAATTGATACCATTCGAGTATCGGGAAAAGAGAACCGAAGACTCGGATGATTGTCTTGCCTTATCACAGCGCGCCCATTATTGACTTGCAGTGAGGATTGCAGTATAGTAGCTCCCCTATGTTACCTAAAGCTTACGATCCAAAAGAGACTGATGCCAAATGGGGCGATTTTTGGGAGAGCAACCATTTTTTTGAGGCGAACCCAGCCTCTTCTAAACCCCCTTTTTCCATGGTGATGCCGCCACCTAATGTGACAGGAGTGTTGCATATGGGACACGCTTTGGTGAGTACTTTGCAAGATATTTTGGCACGTTGGATGCGCATGAGGGGGTATGAGACTCTTTGGGTACCTGGGACGGATCATGCGGGGATTGCTACGCAGACGGTCGTCGAAAGACATTTAATGGCTACGGAGAAAAAGCGGCGTAGTGAATACTCTCGCGAGGAGTTTTTAGCTCATATTTGGGTGTGGAAGGAGGAGCGCGAAAAAACGATTTTATCGCAACTACGCAAGATAGGTTGTTCTTGCGATTGGTCTAGACTCCGCTTCACCATGGATGAGGGATGTAACTTTGCTGTGCGCTCTTTGTTTAAACGCCTTTTCGATAAGGGATTGATTTATCGCGGCGACTATTTGGTCAATTGGGATCCGGTCACAGAGACGGCTTTGGCGGACGATGAGGTGGAGTATGAGGAGCGCGATGGCTTTCTCTGGTATTTCCGCTATCATTTGGCAAATGACTCTGGCTATGTGGAGATTGCTACAACTCGCCCTGAGACGATGTTGGGTGATACAGCTATTGCTGTCTCCCCTAGAGATGAGCGCTATGCTCACTTGGTGGGACAAAAGGTGCGGCTTCCTCTCATCGAGCGCGAGATCCCCATCATCGCCGATCGTCATGTCGATCCCGATTTTGGAACGGGGATGGTAAAGGTCACACCAGCCCATGATCCTAACGACTATCGAATGGGTCTCGATTACAATCTCCCTATGATCAATATTCTCACACCGGATGGGCGAATCAATGAGAATGGCGGCCCTTTCCAAGGGATGAGTCGGGAAGAGGCGCGTCAAAAAATTGTCGCTGCTATGGAGAGCAGAGGGCTGCTTATGAAACGTCAGCGATATATCCATAGGGTCGGTGTCTCGTATCGTTCTAAAGCGGTGATTGAGCCTTACCTCTCTAAGCAGTGGTTTTTGAAAATGGAGCCTTTCAAGAAGAAGCTTCAAGAGACTGAGGTGAAGATCCTGCCCTCTAGCTGGAAACAGACTTATCTCCACTGGATCGATAATTTACGGGATTGGTGTATCAGTCGGCAGCTTTGGTGGGGACACCGGATTCCCATTTGGTATAACAGAGAGAATCCTGATGAGATGATTTGCCATGGCGAGGAGGGCGTGCCAAAAGAGGTAGCGGCGGATCCCGATAGCTGGATTCAAGAGAAAGATGTGCTCGACACTTGGTTTAGCTCTGCTCTGTGGCCTTTTAGTACACTAGGTTGGCCTGCAAAAACTCCTTTATTGGAAAAATTCTATCCAAATAGTGTGCTCGTAACGGGGCATGACATTCTCTTTTTCTGGGTCGCACGGATGATTTTGATGGGAGAGGAGGCTACGGGAGAGGTTCCCTTTCCAGAGACTTTCCTTCATGGTCTTATCTATGGAAAGTCTTACTGGAAAGAGAGTGCGGAGGGCGGTATCACCTATGTGACGGGTCAAGAGCGGCGTGACTATGATATGGGAAAGCCGATTCCGAAAGGAGTACACTCAAAATGGGAAAAGCTTTCCAAGTCTAAGGGAAATGTCATCGATCCTCTCGAAATGATCGAGGAGTATGGAACCGATGCTGTTCGGATGAGTCTTTGTGCAAGTGCAAATCAATCCCCGCAAATCGACCTAGATAGACGCCGCTTCGAAGAGTTCAAAAACTTCGCTAATAAAATGTGGAATGGAGCGCGCTTTGTCTTCATGAACTTGGAGGGGCTCACCTCTGAAGAGTTCTGCAAAGGGATCAACTTCCACATATTAACCTTGGAAGATCGATGGATCTTATCGGCCCTCAACCGACTCAATACCAATGTGAACGCTTGCCTAACCAACTACAACTTTGAATCTGCCGCCCACCTCTCTTATAACTTTTTTTGGAAAGAGTTCTGCGCCTATTATGTCGAGATCGCCAAGCCTGTGCTTGCTGGTAAAGAGGGCAATGAATTTCTCAAGAGCAATAAACAAAAGATCTTAATCGTAGTACTCTGTAATATGTTACGGCTGATGCATCCGATGTGTCCTTTCATCACAGAAGAGCTCTTCCAACATTTAAAACAGACTTTCCCCAATCTGGAAGGAGGAAAGGATCCTTATACGAAGGTAACGGTAGAAGCTTTGCGTGCTAAAGCTTGCGTTGTTGCTCCCTACCCAGAGCTGATCCGTGCTGACGATTTGGATGAGAAGATTGAAGAGCAGTTTGCTATAGCGGAAGAGTTGGTCTATACGATACGGAATATTCGGGGTGAGATGAAGATCCCCTCTCAGCTTGCTACTGACGTCTACTTAGTCGGCGCACAAGAGGAGCACGCTGTGATTATTCGTGCGATGATAAAGAGTGAAAAAGTAGAGCTTGTAGACAAGCTCCCCTCTTTCAATTTTGCGGCAACGGGGGTTGTGGGAGGAATTACGTTGAGCATTCCGCTACCTGACAGTTTGGCTCTCAAAGAGAGGGAACGTCTTGCCAAGGAGCAAGAGAAAACGACGGCAACAATTGAGAGCCTGAAGAACCTTCTTACTAACGCCGACTTTCTAGACAAGGCTCATCCCGATCTGATTGCTAAAAAGAGAGCTACTCTCTCTCAATTGGAACAAGAGCTCGCCACCTTAGAGCAAAAATTACGCCGCTGATCCCTACGTTCAATATTAGAAATATCGGCTATATTTCTAATATTGGGCCTCTTACGATCAATCGCGGGAACTTTCGCATTGCCGAAAACCAAATTTGAGGTGAAATGAGTATAACAGAATTGGCCATTAAAAACCTGAGTTTTGGATTGTGCTTCCTCGTAATCAGAGGAGTTTTCTGAGATGATCTGACAATTTTTTGCGAAGATCATACGAAGGCGCTATTATCGAGCAAAAAATTGCCAGAGCGGCCAGAAAACTCCCTGAGGATGAGGGAGAATAACCCAAAACTCAGGTTAAAACTGTATTTCCCCTGTCACGAAGACCGCCGACTCCCCTATCCAGCGTCCCTCAGCTGTGATAGTGACATGTTGCCCTCCGATCAAAGTCGTTCCAAAGGCCCAACCCACCTGGCCGTCTTTTTGTAGATCATAGAGTCGCCGCGTTTGCACTCCTGGCACGCGGTAAGTGTAGTTACCGGTGGAAAGACGGGAATCAAGCCAAAATACTCCTACATAGGGAGAAAAACCGAAACACTCCGTGATGGGAATAGCGTAAGCGAGTCCAAGGCCTACCTGCCAAGAGCGGTACTTCATCGAGACGTCGTTAAAGTACCTGATGGGATTATGGCCGATGTTGAGATGAGGACGCGTTGAGTAGTATTGCCCTTCTAGTCCTATATCAAATCCGCACGCCTCAAAAATAGAGGCTCTTGCTCCCACAGACCAGGCAAAACGGCTGTCCGTGACAAAGAATTGATCAGTAAGCAGAGAATTTCCTGCCTGTCTGATCACTAACGATGTAGTCTCCAGCTTGATTTTAGCAGCGCCTAAAACTCCATAAATATCGAGTACGTTGCAGACATTCACACCAATAATGCCAGCACTGGTGTTCACAGAAAGTACACTGATCGTTGCATCGCTACTTTTGACCTTCATGTGCGTATTAAATATGTAATCTCCGTAAAAGCCAGTGCGCACTTCAAATAGGTTGCAAAAGTCGAACCATTTATCACAGGAAGGGTCAGAAAAGATTCCCTCGGAAATCAACGACGCTTGTGTGGGATTATTCAGAGGAAGAGTAAACGCCGTTGTCGTCGAAAGTAGAAATGCTAAGATCATGCTTTTTTTCATTATAACCTCATTTGTATAGAGAAGAAGAGAGCCGTTTCATAAGCAAACCTCCCCTCTGTTGTAATCATGACTCGCTCGCCCCCTAACAGAGTGCCCCCTACTACGTAGCCCCAATGCCGCTCTTTCTTCAAATCATAGAGTTGAATCGTTAAACCAGCATTATCTAATACTACCTGGTAGCCGTCCATCTTAAGACGCGCTCCCTCATACACTCCTCCTAAATAGGGGTAGAAATCGAAACAGGAGGTGAGAGGAATTAAATATGTGATTCCCAAAGCGCCTTGCCAAGAGCTGTAGTTGAGAGACTCTCCATTGACATAGCGCGACACGCTATTAAAGTCGTCTTCGACAAATTTGATGCCAGGATTCGTTGCAAAATATTGCCCTTCCGCGCCTAGTGTGAAGCGACCACACTCCCAGATAGTGCCGCGCACCCCAACACTCCAAGAAAAGTAACTCTCTGACTGAATGTTAATAAGAGAGTTCGAAAAAGTTCCTGCACGCCAAAAATTGACCAAAGGAGCTTGCACCAAAATATTAGTCGCTCCCAAAACACCATAGATTTCAAAACGGTCCCAAAAATTAAAATCGATCTCGCCTGCATTGGTATAGATTTGGGTACGACGAATCGAACCATCTTGATCTGCTAACTGCATATAGTTGTTAAATGTAAAGTCGCCATAGTACCCAACGCGGACGTTAAGGATATCGCAACAAGTTGCTGGAGTATAACCACAAGAGTCAAAAAAGATCCCTTCGCAAGCAAGAGAGGCCACTTTAGGATTATTCACCGGTAACCCAAACAACTGAAAGGGTACAAAAAGCAAAAAAAGTATCTTCTTCATATCCACCTCAAGTAACTATGCAGGAGAAGTGTCACGGCTGAAAATTCAGATGCGTGTAAGTATCTGAATTTTTAGCTCATGTTCTCCTTCCTGAACAGTTATAAGAAAAGATCCTTTATAAGGTAGATGAAAATTTAATGCACTATATTTTGAATTTTAGAGTGCAGTAGCTCAACTTAATCGACTATAATACCAAGAGCAAAAAATATACCCATTCCACCTCAAGATTTGGGATCTCGGGAACTTTCGCGTTGCCGAAATTTCAAATCTTGAGGTGGAATGGGTATATTTTTCGCGAATGGTATAACGCCTATTACTAAACGGAAGGAGAAATCGTCAAATTTTTCTCTTCTTCTATTTTTCTGAAAAAGAGTTTGGTTTCTTTTACTACGACCGAGGAGAGAGCTAAAAGCGCTATTAGATTAGGAAGAGCCATAAAAGCATTGGCAATGTCGGCTACAGGCCACATGATTTCCATAGGAACCATCACACCAAAGAAGACTGCAAGAGTGAAGAGAAGTCGATAAAAAGGAACGGAGCGAGCACCAAAGAGATATTCCGAACACTTCTCGCCATAATAAGCCCAACCAACAATTGTAGAAAAGCCGAACAAGAGACAGCTAAGCACAACGACAAGGCCCCCCAAGGGAAATCCCTTATCAAAGGCCAAAGCTGTCAATTGAGACCCCGTTAGAATACGTCCATTACTTCCTATATAGCCCAGCACATGCGTAACAGCAATGGCCAGTCCCGTAAAAGTACACACAATTGTTGAGAGAAAGGCGCCTGTCATCGAGACTAAAGCTTGCCTACTTGGATAGTCTGTCTTGGCCGCTGCCGCTGCAATCGGGGCACTGCCCAAACCCGATTCATTGGAAAAAACCCCACGTGCCACGCCCATCTGGAGAGCCATCATGATGGTAGAGCCAACAAATCCTCCCATCGCCGCTTGGCCAGTGAAGGCAGAACGAAAGATCGTCATCAATGCTTCAGGAATCGCAGTAAAATGGAAGCCCAGCACAAAGATCGCACCTCCAATATAGAGAAGGGCCATAATGGGTACCAAAAACGAAGTTACCTTGCCAATCGAACAGATCCCTCCAATCAATACCAACCCTGTACAGACCGCAAGAATCGCTCCACTAACCCACTCATTGAGGTGTAAGTAGGTAGAAGCAACAGAGGCGATGGAGTTCGACTGGACCATATTTCCTGTCATGATTGTCGCAATAGCACCAAAAAAGGCAAAGGCTCCTGCCATCCATTTCCAGTTCAGGCCACGCCGAATATAGAACATAGGTCCACCCGACATGTTTCCCCGTTCATCAGTTGAACGGTATTTGATCGCCAAAAGAGCCTCCGCATACTTGGTCGACATCCCAATCAGAGTGGTCACCCAAAGCCAAAACAGGGAGCCTAATCCCCCCAACGTGATAGCCGTAGCAATACCCGCAATATTCCCTATCCCAATCGTCGCCGCTAAAGCGGTCATTAAAGCCTGAAAATGCGAAATATCACCCGCAGCTGTATGATCGTGACGAGAGAAGGCCAGCTTAAGAGCATAGCCTAACTTACGAAACTGTAGGCCGCGGAGCTGAATGGTGAGGTAGATCCCCACCCCTATCAAAATGACAAATAGGGGCTGCCAGATCCAGCTATCAATTTTCTCAAACCAAAATATTAGACTTTCCATGATATACCAAGAAAATTTTACCTCTTCCTTGGTCAAAAAGTCAAGCTGAACAAGAGGTTATAAAAAAATTGTTTAAAATTTTATTTTTATAAACTTAGACTATCAGGGCTATTAATGCATAGCTGTGGCTAGAAAAATCTCTTTTCTGCTACCGTGGGGGCCCTGTATGACCACCACTTCATATGCACCTGAAGAGATCACGTTTTCGTTTCCTTCACCGGAGGAAATGGCTCTTGGTATTCCTCAAACACATGAGAGTTTCCAGTTTGTAGCCAACGCCCGCAAAAATTTTGAGGCGATTCTGAGTGGCATCGATGATCGTCTTGTGTTGATTGTGGGCCCTTGTTCGGTGCATGATGAGAGAGCGTTACTTGAGTATGCTGTGCGTCTAAAATGCCTCTCAGAAGAGGTTTCTAAGCGTTTTTTTGTGATTTTACGCGCCTACTTTGAGAAGCCGCGCACAACGATCGGGTGGAAAGGTTTTCTCTATGATCCTTATTTGGATGGCTCTTATGATATTGAGACTGGATTGCGTAAAACACGGAAGCTGCTTGCGCAAATCAGTGAGATGGAACTGCCTGTGGGAAGTGAGATTCTTGAGTTAACGACTTTTCCCTACTA
Source organism: Chlamydiales bacterium (assembly GCA_046153495.1). Lineage (GTDB taxonomy): Bacteria > Chlamydiota > Chlamydiia > Chlamydiales > JAAKFR01 > JBJXGG01. The sequence continues at coordinate 693 of JBJXGG010000016.1, read as the reverse complement.
CGCAGATTTTCTCACCTGGGGTTGTATTGGCGCACGCACGAGCAGTTCTCCTCCTCATCGACAAATCGTTGCCTCACTCCCTTTCCCTGTCGGTTTTAAGAATACGATTGAGGGAAATGTTGATATTCCTATCCAAGGTATCGTCTCTGCAGCCTCTTCTCATGTTTACTTGGGGTTAGGAGAGGATGGACAGATGACGCGAAAATATGGAGAGGGCAATCCGAGCTGTCATTTAGTATTGCGTGGCAGTGAAAATCGCCCGAACTACCACCCAAAAGATGTTGAATTGAGTGCTCAAGAGTGTGCGCGAGCAGGAGTGGCGCAAAAGATTCTTATCGACTGTTCCCATGACAACTGTTTTAAGAAGGCGAAAGAACAACTCCCCGCTTTCCATTCCGTGATCTCTCAGGTACAAGAGCGCAACCCAAATATCTTAGGATTGATGCTAGAGAGCAACTTATTTGGGGGCAATCAACCTTTATCTGACAACTTGCAATATGGTATTTCTATTACGGATCCCTGTCTCGACTTTGCGACCACCGAGGAGTTAATTCGCACTGCCTACGATAAATTCGATCATGTTTAGTCTTGGCAGGGTCTAATCTTGACGAATTATGAGCAAGATCCTGCAATCAGCGTAAATTTCATAGAATACATATTAATCTTTTTTATAAAAAAAATTAAAATTTTTAA
>JBJXGG010000052.1:0-2803 GCA_046153495.1 Chlamydiales bacterium | reverse complement strand
CGCACAGCCGAAAAGTTGGGTGCAGAGTTAGTGGCGAGTTATTTTCTTCCTGACCATCAGGAGATGGGAGGAAAAGAGTTCCGAAGTTTTATTAGATTGTGTAAAAAGCAAGGCGCACACACTATTTTGTGTACAGAGAAAGACCTCTGTAAATTTCAGCATCCAGAGGAAATCGAAATCCCTGTCGCAGCAGTGAGACGAGGTTTAAAAGTACGTACAAATAAAGAGGCTTTGGATCAGCTTCTTGGGTCAATAGGTAACAAATGAAGTTATGGAAAAAAATGTTGATAGGTCTTGCGCTGGGATCGTTAATAGGAATTTTCCTAGGTCCTAAGGCAGCTTATCTCAAACCGGTCGGGACAATCTTTTTAGGTTTGCTCAATATGGTGGTGGTCCTTCTGGTGTTCTCTTCGATGACGGTAGGAGTGTTATCGATCAGTGATATCAGAAAACTGGGGCGTGTCGGACTCAAGACTTTGGTTCTCTACATTGGGACTACGGCTATCGCTATTCTCATTGGTCTTGCTGCGGCCAAAATATTTAATCCAGGAGCGGGGTTGGGATTGAATCACACCGATGTCTCGATTAATCTCGATGAGACCCCCCAATTGGTCCATCTTCTTCTCAACCTAGTTCCCTCGAATCCCATAGGTTCTCTTGCGAATGGAAATATTTTGCAGGTCATCGTTTTTTCACTCTTTTTGGGACTGGGTATCAACTTTGCAGGGGAGAAGGGGAAGCCGGTCGCTCGCTTTTTAGAGTCTCTCTCTGAAGTGATGTTCCGCATCATGCACATGGTAATGTCCTTGGCGCCTTATGGAATATTTGCGATCATGGCTTGGGTCGCCGGTACTTTTGGCTATGAAGTGCTTTTTAAGCTCTGTAAGCTTCTACTCGCTCATTATTTGGCCTCAATTTTCCACCAGGTTGTTATATTAGGGGGAATTTTGGTATTTATGGCCAAAGTCAAAGTCCGCCCTTTTTACAAAGGCATGACAGACGCGATCACTTTGGCTGCTTCCACAACCAGTAGCTCGGCAACACTCCCTGCTAGCTTGCACTGTGTAGAAGAAAATTTAGGTGTTTCAAAAAATATTGCGAGTTTTGTTCTTCCCTTGGGGGCAACAATGAATATGAACGGAACAGCCATTTTCCAAGGAATAGCGGCCGTCTTCATTTCCCAAGCATATGGAATTACGCTAGGATGGGAGAGTCTCTTAATGATTGTTGTTACAGCTACTCTCTCCGCCATCGGTACGGCAGGAATCCCAGGGGGAGGGATTGTGACTCTCTCGATCGTGCTTAGCTCGGTCGGTCTCCCTCTCGAGGGGATTGCTATTGTCGCAGGAATCGACCGAATCCGCGATATCGTGGGGACAGTCGTCAATGTTCTTGGAGATGCAGTAGTCGCTGTCTATGTCGCTAAGAGTGAAGGGGAACTTGACGAGGAAATCTATAATAGCGGAAAATACGTCAGTTATGATCAGAGACCTAAAGAGACCTCCACATGAAGCGCATTGAAATCACTCTTCCCAAATTAGGCGAAAGTATCATGGGTGCTACTGTGGTGAGCTGGCTAAAAAAAGTGGGTGACAAGGTAGTTTTAGATGAGCCTCTTCTTGAGGTATCAACCGACAAAGTGAACTCAGAGATTCCCTCCCCTGTATCTGGAATCATAAGAGAAATTTTAGCCTCAGAAGATGAAGAGATTGAGATTGGTGCTCCCTTAGCTGTAATTGAGGTTCTGGAAGCGGGGACAATCGATGTGCCAATGGAAAGAGTAGCGCAGCAAGGGAAACCTTGTCCTTTGAAAGATAAGGGGAAAGAGGAAGTTTTCAGTCCAGCTGTTTTGCGTTTAGCAAATGTGGAAGGTATCTCTTTTGAGGAATTGCGACGCATAGAGGGTTCGGGTGAAGGCGGCCGTGTTACCAAAAAAGATGTTGAGGAATATGTAGCGGCGAAAGGGTGTAAAATGACGGTGGTACCCAAGGCAGCTCTAGAAGAAGAGCATGTGAAAATGTCAGGGATGCGTAAGGCAATTGCTGATAACATGGTCCGCTCATTTTATGAAGCGCCTCATGCGAGTCTTGTGGCAGAAGCAGACGTAACGGAGTTGATGGAGCTGATCCAGGTACAGAGAGCGCGATTTATGGAAGCGCATGGTGTGAAGCTTACCATCACGAGTTTTATTATTCAGGCGCTATCTCGCGCGTTGCAGAAGTTTACGCTTCTCAACGCCTCTTTGCAAGGAGAGACGATTGTATGCAAGCGCTATATCAACATGGGCATAGCAGTCAATGTCGAAAAGGGGCTTGTAGTTCCTGTAATCAAAAATTGCCAAGAACGGAACTTGATCAGCATTGCGAAAGCGGTGGCGGAGTTGTCGAATAAGGCGCGCGCGCAGAAGCTCGCTCCAGATGATGTCTCAGATGGGACGGTGACACTCACAAATTTTGGCATGACGGGAGCTTTAATTGGAGTGCCTATTATTCGTTATCCTGAGGTGGCGATTATAGGAGTGGGTACCGTCCAGAAAAGAGTGGTGGTGCGAGAGGATAACTCTTTTGCTGTGCGGCAGATGGTCTATTTGACGCTTACGTTTGACCACCGCGTAATCGATGGTATCTATGGTTGCCAGTTTCTAGCCGCTTTTAAAGATCAGCTAGAGTCCGTGACAACTCCCTAATAATACCATTTATCAGAAATAAAGTTAAAAATTAGGGCCGTATAATGTATCATCTTTGAATGATCGTTTCTCACTCATGTGTAAAAACATGCGTTTCGAAACGATCATTCAAATCTG
>JBJXGG010000103.1:0-8735 GCA_046153495.1 Chlamydiales bacterium | reverse complement strand
GGGGAAAAGGGCAAAAGAAGAGTTATGGGAACTTCCTCTAGGTAAAGGATTTAGAAAACAGCTCGATTCGCAGATAGCTGATATTAAGAACGATGGTATTAATCATTATGGAGCGAGTTCGGTTGCGGCTGAATTTCTGCATGAATTTATTGATGAGGGAGTGAAATTTGCTCATCTCGATATTTCTGGTGTGGCTTGGAACCCTTTTGCCCCAGAAAAAGGGGTTACAGGATATGGAGTTCACCTATTAACAGAATTTATAGTATAATGATCTAAAAGAGGGGGGACTATGCCTAAAGTAAAATGTAAGAAAGAAGATATTACACGATGTGAATCAGAAATTAATAATTTATGGGGAGAGTTGAACACTTCCATTATTGCGCATCCTAGCCGGGTCGAGTTTGAGAAAAGACTAGGCGAGATAGAGTTAGAGTTTAAGGGGGTACTCAATGGGCAAGCTCCTATAGCGAAACTAGAGCAGAAGCTGCATAAGTTGGACGTTGAGTTGGCTCGGGCCGCTTTGAAACAGGCAGAAGCTGAGATTTCGAAGAGCGACCTTACTTCGGCAGTATATCAAGCTTTGGAAAATATTCGTAAATCTTTGGATGATAACAGTATTACTCCTATTACCGCGCGACATGAGATAAAAAATATTATCCGAAAGAGGGGATAGCATAATACTAACCTGAGTTTTGGGTTGTTCTTCCTCGTAATCAGATCAGCCAGAAAACTCCCTGAGGATGAGGGAGAAGAACCCAAAACTCAGGTTACTAGAGATGTAGCAATATCTGATGAACAACAACCCCGGCACACATGCTAAGCACGAGGGAGCGGAAGAAGTATTGTGTTGCTAATACAGCCATTAGGGCGGCCGCCTCCTCTTTATGTACCAAGTCTCCCTGCTGGAGTGTGTGTGCCATGATAAAAATTAGCAGGCAGATAGGCAGTACAGTAGAGAGTTTTTCTAAAAACTTCCATTTCAAAAAGATAGATCCGAATACGAAGGGAAGAAGACGTGTCCCCATGGAGACAGCTGTTACAACCGGAAGAAGAATATACCACTCTCTCATGCGGTCTCCTTTTTTTGGGTGATCGGGAGAAAAAAGATTCCCACAAGAGCTACAGTGAGCCCCCCAATGATCAAATAGTTCGGTGTGAAAATCCAGGCAAATAGAAGACTACACAAAGCAAGAAGTAAAGGTCGTATCTGCCTTGTTTGGAGAAAGACTTCAAAGACTGCTGCAGCAAAGAAGGCGGCAAGAGAAAACTCTAACTTGGGAGGGAACGCAATATATTGTGCGGCAATACTACCCAAAAGAGTCCCTAACACCCAAGTAGAATGAGCAAAAATACTGAGCCATAAACAGTAACGAATATCCTGCTTACCCTCAAAACGGGGTCCTGCCTGTAAAACAGAGTAAATTCCATCTATCAAAGTATGAGCCAAATATACACGCAAAAGGGGAGAAGCGGGCTCATATCTCTTTAAGGAGGTGAGGCCATAAAATACATTGCGGATGCCCAACGGGATAATTGAAATGGCCATAAGAAAGATGGAGCCGCCGGCTGCTATAATCGAAAGCATTAGGAACTGCATCGCTGCAGCAAAGGCAAAGAAACTGAAGATAGAAGCGACATACCAGGGATAGCCATGCTCCATAAAAAGAATACCACAAACTAATCCCAACGGAATATGCAATCCAATCAGAGGAATGGATTGCTTAAAAGCGGTAGTAACAGTATTCCCTTTCATAATAATGCGGATTAGGAAGAGATTGTAAACTCTCTCAATATTATATAGACAGAAAATTTTGTCAAATAATTTATTTATGCTTTTTTTGCCTAAATCCACCTGCGCCTGATCTAGGCAATAATGTTTTTGTCGAAACACCCTCTTCATACAACTGCTGTAGGAGACGATCATAGTCACAACCATACTCCACAATCCACTACCTCCCCAGAAAAGGGTATCTATATGGAATGGACTCTCGAAATCCTTTTCTGCACCACAATCATTCCAACAGGAGAGAGCGTTCGTTTTTTAAGAAGAGTAGGTTAAATTAAGAGAATCTAGAAAATCGACTCGTCTATTCATCTCTTCTTCGTCCAAACGCTCCTTTCCTTTGTGGAGGTAAGTGACGGAATGGTATGTTCCCGGTTCTACCAAAAGACGTACTAAAGAATGGTGTCCGTTTGGAGTACGCCACTCAAAAACAGCCTCATTCTCGACTTCGCGATGTACTTCAGTTTTCGTTCCAGGTACATATTTTACAGGAAACATACTTTTACGCATGAGAGCACGGATTTTCACCTTATGCGCCTTGGTAGTCGGAGAAGAGACTACGATGATCCGCTCCTGTGTTGTTCCCTCGCCTAAGTCTTGTCTGTCCCAAATCTCAAAATATTGACCGTTTATTTTTACCTGGGAGAGGGCTAATTCCCAATCTCCTGGCTGGTTCTCCATGGTGATATGAAAATGCTGAGGAGTTGTCTCGTCAGCGATCAGGGGCAAAGATGCCGCAGTAACAAGACTGCATAGAAAAACGAATAGCTTTTTCATTTCAAAACCCCTGTATGTAAATTAAGTCTTTGAAAGACTAAATATAGAAGGCTCACAATTCTACCACAAGGAATTTCATCCAAATAGAAATAAAAATTATTTTTTAATTACAGCAAGAGCGCTTAGGAAGATAGGCCTGATTGTGCTTTTCTGACTAGAAGCTGAGTTGTGGGTTGTTCTTTAACTACAATTCTTTACATTTTCTTTACATTTTTGCTATATAATACTTACATGGTTAAGTGCATAGAGAGTAGGGGTTTTACCTACACAGCATTACTGGGCATTGTCGTAGGGATAGGGGTACTGGCCGCAGGGGGATATACTCGAAAGGTCGACGTATTGGTTGCGGGTTCATTCGTCGAAGCCACTTCCCTAATAATGTTGGGGATGCGGATAGATCGCTGTTGCATTGCTTGTTTTCTCCCAAACACGACACCAAAGAAATAACCTATGAAGACGAAGTAGTCGTAACTTTGTATCTTTATTTTTTGCTCTTGGTATTATCTGGCGTGTAACCTTTGATAAGTGCAGACAAAGTCAGGCAGGCAGGGTAGGTGAAGCCCTAAATATCCTAGTACGATCGTGTTTCTTCCCAAGTAGTTACCTCTTTCCAGATTGTCAATATAGAACATGTCATCGCGGTTCGATAGAATCACGTCAGGATTTTCGAAATGAAGGTAGAGATCAAACGCATGTCCCTCTAGTTTTAGCAGTGAGTCGATAGGTCTCATGCCCCAAGCAATATAGATGTCAGCAATGTAACGGAGGTGAGGATTTGTTTTCTCTACTACATCACAAATTTCATCAATAGATTTGAGAGGACAATCAAGCAGCACAGAACCTCTTTCCACAGCTTCAATAATGTTGTCCATCTCTTCAGGATTAAGATTGAGCTCGTTGCAAAAACGGTGTTGACAAAGGACGCCTAATGCATTCACAACAGCACCACCTCCAGCGCTAAAACCATACACATGAAGCCGCTTTGCTCCTGCCTCTAGGACGCAGGCGCGCATCAGATTGATTAGAGGAGCAAGCTCTTTAATCGTGCCAAAGCAGAGTTTATCAGGTCTAGTTACATCGATATCATGCCCGTAGTCTGGAAAATTAAAGCCAACTAGGTGGTGGGGTGTGAGTCCTGAGCTCGATACGATATCCGTTAGAGAGTCATCCATTCCATAACCGTGCGCAATAATCATGGGATCTTGATCCCAACCTTCGCCAGCGATTACTTTGGCTCCAGGACATGCCTCCCTCAACTCTTCCGTTGTGACCGCTAAGGCTTTCAGGCAAAGAGAGACGGCAAATAGGGTGGATAAAAATCGGCGCAGCATAACTGACTCCTTGATTCATGAGCAGAGATTCTTTAGGGAAAACATGTTATGCTAATTTCTTGGATTTCGTCAACGGGAAGATGTTTTTTTGCAGCAACAAGCAGATAGGCCATCGAATGGTCGCCACTGGAATGAGCCAAGCAAACGATTCCATCTCATGATGTGCTACATTTTCCTAAATTCTTAAAAAATTGCAAAGAAAAGATTGCAATTTTTGCTTCCTTTAAGAAAAATTATTAACATATGAAAACGTCAGTTCTCGGTTTTTTATGTCTTCTTCTCTTCTCACAAAGTTGCTTTGCGAGACAAGAGTGTGTAATGGCCGTTCCGAAATGTGGAACGCATTATTTTGCTGCGATTATCCGTCACATCACTGGGAAGGGTGTTTTTGAACCAACGGTGCCCAATGTTTACCGGGATCTTTATCTACGCTATCGAAATAGGCCTCCCATCGTGATCGGGCATCCTGAACCTCTTGTGATGAACATGCTTTCTCAATTTGGAGAGGAGAGGACCGTGGTACTCGTGCGAGACCCCCGTGATATGGCTCTTTCAGCAAGAGATTATATCTACAAACGGGGCGTAGCTGCTTGGCCGGGATTAGAAATGAGTCAAAATGATTGGGAGCAGCTCTCTTTGAAAGAACAGCTCGATATCATTATCATGCATAATAGAGGATGGAGAGACGTTTCTGCTCAAACAGTTTTCGAAGGAGCCTGCGCATTAGCCCGGCGAGAAAAGTCTCTAGTTGTGAAATACGAAGAACTTGTTCCTTGCTATCCCGATGCAGCTCGAACAGTCTGTTCTATCGCAGAATTTTTTGGTTATGTGATCACTGAAGAGAGAGCAGAGGAGATTTTGGAACTCACATATGGAGTGACCACTCGTACCTTCAACAAAGGGGAGATTGAGCGATACAAAAAAGAGCTCTCTCCAGAGTTACAGCAATATGTGACAGACACTCTGAAAAACTATATCAAGTTTTTTGGTTATCCTGTTTCAAGCGGCCTGTGAGCCATTTTGTTCTCCAGGTGAGAATGACCATAATCACAAGATTCATGATGGCAATAATGAATAAACTGTTGGATGGGGTAAGTTTCAGCAATACGTTCAAAATATAGAGAGCAATAGCTGCCAAAAAAGCAAAAACAAAGCTAAAAAAATTGGCTGTGGCAAAATTGCGCCCCCGATCCTTCTCAGGACTGGCAGCGATGATATAGGCTTGAGGAGGAACAAGAAACATCCCTCCAAAAACACCTAAGATGAACATCCAAGCCAAAATAAGCCACCAAGGGGTATACACCCACTTCATTAAAAATAGTACGCAAGAGATCCCTACACCAGAAAAGGGTACCATAGATAACAGGATCTTCCCTTTGGAAATCTTATTTGTCAAAAAGGCACCCAGACCCAATCCGAGAGCGACTACCAAAAAGAAATAGCCACCATAGATATCTGTTAAGCGTAAATCTTGTATGGCATAAGGAATAAGATTGAGTTGTAAGAAACCCCCAATAAAAAGAAAATAGGAAAAAGCGAAGGTGGCACCGATCATGGAGGGAATCGTCCACATCTGCTTGAGGGCATCCCAAAGCTCTGCATAGACAAAAAGTCGGAATCGTTTGGTACTATTTTTTACAGGAGTCTTTGGGATAAAAAAGGAGATCAATGTTCCTATAGCAGCAAACAATACGGTGAAAAGGATACAGAGGACGAAATTGGAATGTGTAGCCCAAACAGCAAAAGAGGCGAGTGCTGTTCCGAGAATAATTCCAAGATATGTAAAGGCAGCAATCACACTATTCCCAAAAAGGATTTTCTTTTTGTCAAGCAGTTCGGGGATCGCGCCATATTTTGCAGGACCAAAAATTGCGGCTAAACTAGACATAACAAACAGCAATATATAGGCTCCATAGGTGAGTGGGAGTCCAAAAATAAAAAAAGCCATCAGCATAGTGCCCAGCTCACATATACGTGTGACATAGATAATGCGATTCTTTGGCCAACGATCGGCTAATATTCCTCCCACACTGGAGAAGAGAAGAAAGGGAAGAATAAAAAGTGCTCCAATAACGGACATGATCATATTGGTATGCTCTTCTCCCATATACTCGATCAAAAAAAATGCAGTCAGAAGCTTATAGAGGTTCTCATTGATCGCTGCTAAAAACTGCGCGTAATTCAAACACGCAAAAGGGGAAGTAAGATATCGCATCAACCTCACCATAACGGATAAAAGTTTTTTCGCAAAAAATATAGTCGATTAAATTGAGATTAATACCATTCGCGAAAAAATAAAGATACAAATTCACGGTATCTAAGATGCCATTTTTAAGAGATCCTTTCTCACTCATATTCACTAATAACCTGAGTTTTTGGTTCTTCTCCCTCATTCTCAGGGAGTTTTCTGGCTGCTCTTGCAATTTTTTGCTCGATAATAGCGCCTTCGGCTATTTTCAGACAGTCGAGGTTTTCAATGTAGTTTAAGCGTGTGGTATGTCTTATCAATTTGATCGATCGAAGAGATGCAACATTCTAGATCTTTGAGCAGTCCTGTTGATATGTCATAGACCCAGCCATGTACAGCAAGATCTCGCTTTTCTGCCCACGCATTTTGCACAATGGTGGTGTGACAGATATTCATTACTTGGTACAACACATTGAATTCTACAAGGCGCTCAAATTTTTTTTGTTTATCCGTAATGATATCAAGAATATCTTTTTCTCGTGCATGTACATCACGGATTGTGCGCAGCCAATTATCCACAAGCCCAAACTGCGCCTTCTCCATGCTTGCAGCCACCCCTCCACAGCCATAGTGGCCACAGACAATGACATGCTCTACTTTAAGAAAATCAACTGCATACTCCAGCACAGAGAGGCAATTGAGATCTGTGTGAGAAAAGACATTCGCAATATTGCGATGGACAAAAAGCTCCCCTGGATCAAGCCCGAGCACTTCGTTCGCAGGAATTCGACTATCGGAACAGCCAATCCATAAATATTTGGGATTCTGGCCGTCCTTCAGTTTCAGGAAAGCTTCGGGATCTTTATTGGTGCGCTCTTCTGCCCACTTACGATTTTTATCAAATAGTATTTTTAGTCTTTGCATCTTGTCTTGAGAGTATAACCAGGGAGATTAAGTTTGTCTAGAATGTATATCAGTCATCAGAGGGTATCACTCTCAATTTAATCCACTATATACCCATTCCACCTCAAGATTTGGGATTTCGGCTGCGCCAAAGTCCCAAATCTTGAGGTGGAATGGGTATACAATTCCGAGAACGTTATCTCATAGAAACACATTGTCTCAGCAAAATTGAGTGAATAATCTGGAGCTCTGTATGAGTGAGGGATCTTACCTTTGCATGGCCGATGTTTGGTTTTTTAACAGATGCTCAGCCCTTTTCTCCATAGTATCTCCATAATTTTCTCCTCCGAAAGAGAGCCCAGACTCGACAGTCTTATGTTGCCAGGATTCTGGTAAAATGATGTAACCATGAGCATCGTTTGTCAGGCCCAAAATAGAGACATGTTCAAACCCAAGTTTCTTACCCACGGCCTTGAGGTTTTTATCATAGAGGCAGCTGAGTTCGCCTGGCATTGTGATCAAGGCATGTAACTTGTTAAGCGTAATTACATTCACTTCACTTTTATAAAGGTCTACTGGTAAGGTTAAACCAAATGGATTTGGTTGGGGTTTGAATGAATACGATTCTTTTTGCGTAGCGATCTGGCAAGTATCGCTTGTGTCTGTTGTTTCCCAGATAGCCTTAACAGTCTTTGCTAAAGACTTGGCCAATTGATCGCATGCGTCAAATCGGTCTTCTTCATTAAAAATAGCAGGAATGATGTCTCCTTGTGCTCCATTAAAATAAATGGGTTGTACATCGAAGCCAATAGAAGTGTGAAGATAGTCCCTTGCATAGCCAACAAAATCAGCGGAGAAAAGGCGATTTTGGCTTTTTAATACAGTAGGATGTACAGGATAGTTGAAGAGAATAGCTAAAGGACTGCCATCAGAATGAACAACTTTGATGACAGTTACAGAATTTAAAGGAGTGATGTCTTTTGGCCAGAGGCCGCGGTATTGACTTAAAGGTGTTGCTTCACCATATCCAATGCCTATTTTTGCAGGAGTTTGATGTTGGTATGCTTGAAGAATTGCATCGCAAGTTTTGTCGATGTAAGCTCTCGTAGCATTTGCATCATAATTTCCGGCTAAGATAGCCCCCAAAACTGGGAGATCCAAATAAGCACCACCTCCAGAATGTGTATGAGAGGACCCAACAAACACTTCACACTCTTCGAGTGCAGGGTGGGTATGGATGTGTTTTGTGATCTCTTGAACCATGTCATAGGTAAAGCCTAAATGGTCTACGCTGCAAAAGACAATTTTTTTCTCTCCATTGTCGATGAATAAGGCAATAGCCAAAAGGGGATCATGAACACCTTCCATTCCTTCGCCTTTACGTTCGATATAGCCAGCAGAAGGAGTTCCTATGGGAGGAGTAATTTCAACTTTGCCAATTCCTGCATTGACAGCAGCCAGTCCGATTGCTGGAAGCGCAAGTACGAACAAAAAGCAAAAATAGCGTGCGACAATTTTCATTCTACCCTACTAACCTGAGTTTTGGGTTGTTCTCCCTCATCCTGAGGGAGTTTTCTGGCTGCTCTTGCAATTTTCTGCTCGATAATAGCGCCTTCGGCTATGATCTTCGCAAACAATTGCAAGATCATCTCAGAAAACTCCTCTGATTACGAGGAAGAACAACCCAAAACTCAGGTTACTAAATCTAAGTGAGGTATTATAGGGGAAAAATTTTTAGGTGAGAATAGAAACT
>JBJXGG010000100.1:0-11994 GCA_046153495.1 Chlamydiales bacterium | reverse complement strand
TATTTAATGTGCAGATATCAGCCAATCGATCAGAACTGTCATTCATCACTACAGTTGCTCCAAACTCTTTGGCAATACTGAGAGAATAAAAACCACTGTTCGCACCTATCTCAAGTACTTTGATGGGATGATTGTATTTCTGCAGTATTCCACGGATGGCATCATGTCTCACTGTGTGCGCACTCAAAGTGTGGTTCACTCTATGTGGTGAGTAGACCACTTCTCCATTGATAACAATGGGTTGATATTGTGCCCATCCTCCGTAAACAAGGCGATTCACTAAGTCGCTGGGCGAGGCAGTTAGTGTGGTACAAAAAAGATAGAGTAACAAAAGGGAGCATCTCATAGGATCGGCTTTCTCTGTAAAGTTTTAATAACTATTCAGGTAGGTAGTGCGAGCTTAAAATCTTGATTCTTAGGTGCAGATTTTTGCCAAAAATGCGAGCTCATAGCCGAAAAGGCGCTATTAGCGAGCATTTTTGAAACAACAGATGCCCTAAGAATCTGATTTTAAGCCACAATGCCTACCTGAATGGTTACAAGTTTTAGTTATATTCTTTGTCGAAGAAAATCATAAATAATGGCCAGTATAACCCCTCGTCTTTCCTAACCTGAGTTTTGGATTGTTTTGCATTCTTTTCGACAGATGGTGTTAAGGTTATGTAAAAATTTGATTAGCGTCAAGAAGAACCATGCTCTTTTCCCCTGTATTCAATCGATATATGAGCGTTCTTTCTGCGACTGTATTATTCTTCTTCCTGGATTTTCATGTGGGCGTAGGTAAAGTCGATCTCATTCATATCAGAGAGATAGACTCCCTCTATACCCTTTTGTTGCGCATAACTCATGACCAAAAAGTAGATCGGAATGACAGGCATGTGCTGGAAAAGGATCTCCTCTGCTTCCAACAATATTTGCTCTCTCTCAACAAGGTCGACGGTATATTTTGCCTTCCCCAACTTTTCTTGAAAAAGGGGATCCTCCCATTGAGACATGTTAAGCCTATCTTGCGCATGAGAGAAAAGCTGCAGATTATAAATCGGATCGCGGATTCTTGCGTGCCAAGACAGCCCCCCTATCAACAACTTTCCGTTACTCAAATTGTCATAGTAGAGAGTCCACTCCTGAGGATCTAGAATGACTCTCACACCTAAAACTTTTTCCCACTGTTCCTTAACTACTTGAGCGATGCGAATATTGGTTTCAATATTACAAAAACTGAGAGGAATTTTTGGAAAATCAGCGCGCTGTATTTCTAGTTCCTGTAATCCTTTTTCAAATTCCGCAATCGCCTCTTGGGTATCACTGTCATGGAAAAAAATATGACCAGGATTGATGCTTAGTGCAGCTTTTTCCCCCTCTTTTAATATGTGTTGAACAATCGCTTCGCGATCCACAGCTAGAGCGAATGCTCTTCGAATATGGGCATTATCGAAAGGAAATTTCTGCGTATTGAGGAAATACCAGTAGATAGCTCTCTCAGGAAATGACGTAAGTGAGAGCGATGGAACAGCGTCGAGAGAGAGTTTAGCAAATGGTTTCCCTAACCAATCTGAGTATCCTTTCTCAAAAAGGGCTATTTGCGTCTGCACATCAGGGACAATTGCAATCTCAATCTTTTCGATCTCTACTTTCTCTGCATTCCAAAAGTAGGGATTTTTCTTCAATACGATCTGTTTATAGCTCTCCCATTTTTCTACCTGGAAAGGACCATTGTAGACATCTTTTTCACAAAAAGGAGAGAAAGCAGAGGTGGCAACTAACTCGAGAAAGTAAGGGGCAGGATACTCTAATTCCACCTGTAAAGTCTTATTATCTAGGGCAACGATTCCGGCGCTGTCGACAGGCAGTCCGCCGCAAACAATTGCTTCGGCATTTTTAATGGGATAAAAATCGGAGCTCCCTTGTGTCGGTATCTTCGGGTCTAAAATGCTTTTCCATGCATTGACGAAGTCAAATGCCGTCACTGGGGCCCCATTCGACCAAAAAGCATCGCGCAAAAAAAATGTATAGAGTAGCCGATCTTGTGAGATTTCATAACCCTCAGCAATCCCTGGTAACAACTCTCCTCCATGCGAAGAGCGCAATAACCCTTCATATAACATTTTCACAGTATGATTGGCCGGGATTTCATATCCGAAACGGGGATCGACCGAATTGGGTTCATCGAGATAGGTGAGATGAAGTACCTTTTTCTCCCGCTCTTTAGGTGCGGAGCAAGCACACAAGAGTGCAAAAAAAACTATTACGAATCGTGTTCTTTGTAAGCCCATTTGAAATCTATTTGGTAAAATTCTGATGGATATTCTCCCTTTAACCCTTTTCTCTTCAGGTAATTTCCCTTGATATTGTAGAGGGGGATGACAGGCATTTCATCTGCCAAAAACTCTTCTGCCTCCTTGAGAAAGCGGTTCCGCTCCTCCATATTTGCGGCCTCTTTGGCTGCTGTGAGAAGTGTGCGGTACTTAGGATGTTCCCAGGAGGCCAAATTCAAGATATCTTGCTTGCGATAGAAATATTCAAGGATGTGGAGAGGATCACCCCAGAGTGGCTTCAGTTCTATTCCTCCGAATTGATACTCCCCCCTCACCATTTGGTCGAAGTGTGCTTTCCACTCATGCATCTCGAGGTGGGCCTCAATATCGAAAGCCTCTTTCCATTGTCTCACTAGGCTGCGGAAAAGAGGTTCTCGATGCATTCCGCTACAAAATGAAAGACGCAGCCTTGGAAAATCGGACTTTACAAAACCGATCTCCCCTAACCCTTCGCGGAATAGTGCGCGCGCCTGCGTCAGATCTAATTTCGGGAAAAGCGGTGCTTGGTGCAAAGAGAGGGCTGGAGCGAGAATAGAGTGCGCTTCACCTCCATATTCGTGGCTCACATCTTCAGCAAATTGTGTGTCATCGATAGCATAGGCGAACGCTTGACGGATTTTTTTGTGGTTAAAGGGAAATTGCGCCGTATTAAACGCCAAAACAAAAATGCCGAAAAGGGGATAAGAGACCCTTTTTATTTCTTGAGAGCTGTGTGTGAGCCCTCGCATCGGAAACGATCCCATTGGACGCCCCATAATATCGAGCTCTCCACTTTCTAACATATGCATCTCGTTTTGCTCTCGACCCACCATTGTAATGGAAATCTTATTGAGCTTCACCACTTCTGTGTCCCAGTAGAACGGATTTTTCTCTACAGTAATCGCACGGTTATGTTGCCATTCCGCCAAACGGAAAGGGCCATTGCAGACATAAGTTTCCCCTGCCTGATAGGCCCAACCCGGATACTTCCGATCAATCAAGCTATTGATCAAACTATAGCTCCAGTGCGCCGTCACAGAGAGAAAATAGGGCGCAGGATATTCTAAATCGACAATCAACGTGCGATCGTCTAATACGCGGATTCCCACCTCATCCAGACTTAGTTTGTTTTCTTTCGCTTTTCGGGCATTTTTGATGATAAACAGAGTATCTGAATAGATAGAGTGTGTGCGCGGATTGAGTGCTTTTTTCCAAGAATATTCGAAATCATAGGCAGTAATTTTGGCGCCGTTAGACCATTTGCTATCCCGTAAATAAAACGTGTACTGCTTGAAATCAGAAGAGACTTTATAGCTTTGAGCAATGGCCATCTGAGGCTCTCCATTGATCCCTATCCGGGTCAATCCATCGAATAGCATTTTGATGATTATGTAGGATTGGTCTGCCTTTGTGATGCGCGGATCCAGGCTCAGTTCTGTCTCATGCAACGAAATTTTCAAAACCTGGTGATTGCAAATTTTACGACTCCACTCCTCCATTACCTCCTCGATTTGGTGGGAAAAATTGTATTCATTCCCAAATTGGGAGGGGCGATATAAAAAACCAAAACAAAAAGCACCATTCATCTTGATCTCAGAAAAGGCGAGCTCCAACGATGGTATCTCAAATTGATTGATGCGACGTAATAACTCCTCCTTGAAAGAGACCTCTTCCGCGCGCACAATGACGATATACGCATCATCGCTTTTTTGCGTAATCATCATATAGGAGTCTGCTTTGCTCATCTCCCGATCCATCAATTCAGAAAAGGCAAGAAACCACTCTTTCACAAGTCCTGCCGGCAATATACTCTGCATAGCAATCGGCGTGATCGAGTAGAAAAAGTTTTCGAGCAAAAATTCATCGTAAAATTTTGGCATAATGGAAAGGAAATCCTCTAGCCGCTCATTTTGCTTAAGAATCAGCCCTCCATTGTAATCGCGCACCTGACCTAACGCTCTGATCAATAAACCGACTACGTGACGTCGCGCTTTGTATAGATTGACAGAACGGTCTTTCCTATAAAATTGACTTTTTGGAAGCTGCAATCGAAATACAGTCGCCTCCTTTTGGTAGTTTTTGCGCAAGTGTCCCACGATATCAATCCGGTCAGGGATATAGACAATATCGGGTGCGCAGGACTCCACAAGGATGCGCACCGAGGGTTCATTTTCCTTGACAAGACGTAAGAGAACTACGGTAAAAAAAAGGTCGAACTGCGTCTGCTCTTCAAATGTAATCGTCGCCTGAGGGATGTCTCGCACCGATTTTAATTGGTCGCGTAAGGCCAAAATATTGCGATAGACCTCTTCTTCATTGCGCCGCATAAATGTCATCGGAACAAGCTGTTCAATACACCCCTTTAACTCTTCTGAAAGCTCCTTTTGCAAAGAGCGGATTTCACTCGAAGAGAACTCCTGAGATTCTTCATTTTCTAACTCCAAGTAGACCGAATGCAAGCCGCTTTGCTTATCTTGCGAATCAAGAAAAGAGCCTCGAATCACTTTTACGGAGGAAATAATACGGCGCACAGCCTCAATGATGTGTTGCTCTTCGAATACCTCTCTGTGTTTCATTAAATTAAACACGACGACCATCCCAAGTACATGCTTACTCCCAAAAGGATATTCGAGCTCTGTCTGCAAAAGCTTCACAAAAAAATGACGCTTATGAGGATACCTTAAAATCTCTTTTGCCACTTTGCGCTTATAAAAATAATCTGCACAAACAAGGCGACTCAGGTGCGCTACTGAACGAATGCGCTTGAATTCACGAGGAAAACTTAAAAGAGACAATAAAAGGGAAGGATAGAGATCTAGATCGGGCCAATACCGCATCAACGCACAAATCCGCGCTAATACTTCCGACTCTTTTGCCCCAAGAAGCTTGGCAGGCAAGAGATTCAAGTTTTCTCGTTGAAGAAAGTTATCTAGTTCGTGTTTATTCATATATTTCAACTGATTATTAATATTCCGTAAATTAATAAAAGAGGAAAATGATTTTATTGGAATTAAAAAAAATTTTACATTATTCTGGTGATATGAATAAGAAAAATTTAGAAATCGTCTGTAAAAAATTGGGTCATCTTTTAGCTGATATATATGTATTATACATCAAGACTCTCAATTTCCATTGGAACATGGAGGGCAGCGAGTTCTTCATGTATCATAAGCTACTGCAAAGCCAATACGAAGAGCTCTCCGAGGCGGCAGATGAAGTGGCGGAGAGAATTAGACAACTGGGTAAACTAGCCCCCTGTTCTATGAAAGAGTTTTTAGCACTTGCTCGTCTCAAAGAGAGCTCCGGAAAGTTACCTATGGCCACGATGATCAAGGAGCTTGTCAAAAGCCACGAACAAATGGTGGATTATTGTCGCGATATTGTGGAATATTGTGATGAGCACAAGGATTTGGGCACATCAGACTTAATCGTGACGCGCATGCGCTCTCACGACAAAGAGGCCTGGCTTCTAAGGAGTAATATCCGATAATTTTTTTAAATAGATACCTAGAAGCGCGAATCCCCCCACCCACAGAGGAACACCGATTCCTATCGCCGCTCCCCACCCTTTATGAGAGATTGACTTCAGGGCAGGGAGTTTTGAGAGCCCTAAAATACCTAAAACAAGAAGAGTAACCCCTAAAAGAGTCACTCCCCCCGAGACATAAAATGGATGCTTTTCATAAGCGTTTAGCGCACACATAAACATAAAGTTCATGAGTATAGCAGAATGAGTAGAAGTTGACAACTCTGACAAGACATGTTTCTACATAAAAGAAAGAACTACAGCTCTACTTTTTATTTCTATTCAGAAATTTGCAACAACTTTTTTTGGTATCCTGCGCGATCTCTTTTGCTGCATCTTTCACATCATCGACCACGTCATGCGCCTTTTTGCAACCATTCTTGCACTGGCGTTTGATATCCTCTCGCAGCTTTTTCCCCGCCTTAGGAGCGAACAGGAGGGCCGTAATACCACAAGTGATCCCTCCCAAAAGTGCTCCCCAAGTAAAGCTTTTTATCTTTGATTTGCGAGCCATCGACTCACCTCCTCCGTTTAAAGTTTCGGAAAAGCGAAAAGCCCATCAGCGCCCATTCAGCTAGATCAGCTACTTTTTTAGAAGTACGGCTGTGATGGCAGGACTGTTCCTCGCGCTCCTCGAGCCAATCTTCAACTCTATGATCTGCAGCTTCTCCCAAACGATAGACCAGAGCACAGAGAGGATCGATTGCATGCAGCTTATCTTCAAGATCATCCATAAGACGACGCGCGCTTCTGGTCAGGCGCGTCAGCGCTATGCAACTGACAATCGTGTAGACGAGAAAGAGACCTACAAAAGCCATGCAGGCGATTGCGATGGTCCACATCTGCCAAGAAACCATTGCTTTTCCTCTAATTAGATATACTAACGTACCCTAATTATTAAACAATACGCCTCAAAAAGCAAATAATTTATTTATACAAAATAACTTATTTAATTTTGTATAAAGAAAATCACTAGAGTCTCTCGTGTACAACTTGGGGATCTAAAAATGCACTACTCTCAAGAGGCACGGAAACAGATCCACCGCAATGACAATGATGGGTTTCTTGTCTACCTTGGTCGTTTATATAGTGCACATATAACGTGCCAGAACTTCTTTCTGCGGCTAGTCCAGATCCTGCGGAGACGATATAACCAACACATTCTCCAGGTTGTAACTTACCTCTGAAATCCTCAGTCCACGGCGCAGTATACCCTTGTAAAGCTCTCGCAAGGCCTTCCCTATATTCGTAGAGACGGGTTGATGAGGTACCACCAGACCCACGGGGTGCTGCTGCGGTCGGCGTATAGGGGGGTGCTGCTGCGGTCGGCGTATAGGGTGGAGGAGGAGCAGCGCTTACTGATCCAGGTGGTGTATAAGGATACGCAGCTCGACCGTGGGGCTGATGCAGATGCCCAGTGTCGGCCCGACGTCGTGGTCCAGCAGGCGGCGGAACATGGCTGCCCCAGGTACTGGCACTAGCACTACCACTGCCATTCCCACTGGAGTTAGTCAAGAATCGTGACCGATAGCTCTGACAGCAAGTGAAAAAGAGACCCACTGTAGTAAGAGCACTCCCAACACGGACATACACGGTGTATCGATGAGAGGCATCAAGTCCCCGCATAATGTGATTGGGATTATGATACCGTCCAACCATCCCAATGATTAACAGAGCAATACCAATAGCAGCCATAGTACCAAAAAATAGCGTAACACAGGGCCGATCACAGAAACATACAGGTGTAGCCATTATAGAACTCCAATTTGATTACATTCTGATTAAGATATTACAAAGAGTGCCGAATTTCGTTCAAGCTTTTAGCGAGGACTCTTCATGAAATGTGATCTCGTGGCGAAGTCTAAATATTCCTAGTAGGTTGATCATGAGCAATAAAGCTCCTGCTAACGACATCACAAGAAGGGCATGCTTTTGAGGCATGAAAGAAAAGAAAATAAAGGCAGCAATCCCGTACAGCATATAAAGCCTCGGCCCAATTTTAGGAGCGAGATAGCGGGCGCATTTGATCCCTACTATAAGATAGGCAATAATCGTGGTATAGCCTGTAATAAGATAGAAAAAAGGAAGGAAGAGTTGCATATAGGGAAAGTATTGAGAAAAGGCTGCTTGTACAACTTGCGATCCTTGGGCAGAGGGGCCGAAAAAGGTCCAAGCATCGGAGAGGATCACAACTAAGATGCTGAGGGAACAAACAATATTATCGATAAAGACGCCTAGGATCGCGAGACGGGCCTGGCGGATAGGATATTGTGTGCTCGATTCACTCTGAATAATCGAGTCATAGCCAATCCCGATATCGGCCGAGTAGGCGGCGCGCGAGATCCCCTGCTGCGCGGCTAAAATAAAACTACTCCCCACAAAACCTCCCACAGCTGCATGACCTGTAAAAGCAGATTTAATAACGGACAGCATCATATGAGGAAGAAGCGCCGCCTCCGAAATAACGACATACAGGCCCATTCCGATGTAGATAACCAGAAAGATGGGTACAACCCATGAGCAGATCTGTCCAATGCGGGCGATGCCACCCCCTGCTGCCCAAAAAACAGCGCCCAACAAAAGCACAATCGCTACCACATGGGGGATGTGCCAATTCGTGCTTACACTCTCCGTTATGACGGAAAATTGGTAGATTTCTACTCCATAAACACAGAGAAGCACTGCCACAATGAAGGGAAGAACACGAATTTTGAATGCTCTCTTGAGAAAATACATTGGACCGCCATCATAGCCCCCATGCTCATTCTCCACGCGATACTTGAATCCTAAGTAGATCTCACAATACTTCACTATGCTACCAAGGATGCCAGCTACCCAAAGCCAAAAGAGTGCTCCAGGTCCTCCCAATTGAACAGCAGTAGCGACACCCACGACGTTACCAATACCAATCATTCCACCTGTAGAAGCAAAAAAAGCTTTGAGCGGATGCACACCTCGGTCACTCTCTTCGTTTTTACCTAAGTGCTGAAAAAACGTCTTAACGAATTTAGGCAAATGCAGGATTTGAAAGAAGCGCAACCGGATAGTCAAAAAAATACTTAGAGAAAGGACGATTGCAAAGGCGCAATAACCCCAAAAAAAATCATCCAATTTAGTCAAATGGTCAAAGAACGAAGAAAACATTGCTCAAATATTGTAACTTATACTTAATATATCTTGCTATGAAAAAGATTAGCTTTCACGCATTTGCCCATCCTTGCGTGACAGAAAAGGGGCATCAGTTTATATATCACCGCTCTTGTCAGCAAGCAATAGAGTCCTTGAACATCCCCTATTACGCTTATATTCCGAAGAATCACGAACTCCCTTTTGTGCCACATAATTGGATTCCGCATTTCCCCAAGCCCTACGACAAAAGTGTAAAAAAAGAATATCTCACCTCGTGTATGCAATTATTTGGAGCGCCCTCTAATGATCAAAGAATTTTTTTTATAGAGACATTGCGGCGACGTGACATGCGCTATTTCAGTTTGGCGGCGCTACGGAAGGGCAAAAAAACAGATCAATTATGGATGCTTTTCCGAGATGACAACCTTCTTTCTCTGCACCGCGATCGGTTAGAAGTAAAAATTTTTCTAAAACTCCTTGGCGCAAAATACCGAACCAATCTCAAACTCTTTTCAGATACCGATCTATTGGCAAGATATTTCCAAGAACAACTCCAGCTCCCTTTCCTCGTTACGCCAATACCTCACCTCGATTTAGAGCCGATGGAGAGCAATCATAAAAACCTGAGTTTCGGATTCTCTTCCTCAAATTCAGAGGAGTTTGCGCAGCAGATCTTAGGATTTGCTGACGAAGGGAATGACCAAAGGCCCTTTCCTAATCAGCAACACACAAGAAATGCAATTAACATCCCTGAAGATAAGGCAGTAAACCCAAAAATTCAGGTTAAAAAGCTTGTCTGTCTTTTTCCAGGAGAGCCACGACGGGAAAAAGGGAATGCCGTTGTGAAAAGGCTATTGGAATTGAATGATCCCGCCAAGATGAAAACTCGCCTGATGCTTTCGGAAATCATGACGTCGCTCAACGTGCAAGGAGGAATCGATATTGAGTATTTTCCCAACACGTTGGCAAGAGAGCATTACATTGCTGTGATCCAGAAAGCCGACATCGTACTCTTCCCTTACGAGGCGGAGAAGTATCGTTATCGCAGTTCTGGTATACTTGTGGAGGCTGTAGGATGTGGGAAAATGCCCCTTGTCCCAGATGGCACTTGGATGGCTTCAGAGCTGCGAAAATTTAATTTAGAAGATTTGATCGTTGATTTCTCTACACCTCTGCTTTTCACGAAAATGTGGAAGCTCTATCACAATGAAGAGCTCCGAGCAAAACTCAAAGAAATGGAAAAGGCCTATCTAGCCTTCCATTCTACCGAAGCATTTGCTCGCATGGCCCAAGAAATTCTTGTGTAATTTTTTAGTATAGAGCATATTCTGATTTCGGGTCGGCAAATCAAGAGTGTAATAACCCGAGTTTTGGGTTGTTCTTCTTCGTAATCAGAGGAGTTTTCTGAGGATCGGGGAAAACAATCCAACACTCAGGTTAATGATGACAACAGAGGATTACAAAGAGTTTTGCGTTACTCCTGTCTCTTAATTGTATCTCTTTTCTTCTCTCAAATCGGGTGGGGAAAAAATGAAAAGGCGTATGAAACCGTAGATGTTGTCATCATAGGAGCCGGAGTGTCGGGAACCTATCTAGGGTGGCGGCTCGTCGAGAACGGTAGGAGTAGTGTCCAAATCTTCGACGCAACTAACCGAGTAGGTGGCAGGCTCTATACGATACGGCTTGAGGGAATGCCGACCGTTCCCATTGAGCTTGGAGGGATGCAATATAGGTCATCCGACAGGCGAGTGGCCTCTCTTCTACATTATTTAGGTCTCTCTACAGAGCCATTTGCAAAGCCTGGCAGCAACAATTTTCTCTATTTACGCGGCAAACGTTATCGCGAAGATGAGTTCAAAAATGCAACCGATCTGCCCTACATCCTAGCTGAACATGAGAAAGGCAAATCGCCCGATGAGTTGATTATGATGGCAACGCAAGCGCTCGACTCAAAAGAGACCTACCGAGGGCAATCTCTTTATGATGTGAGTTGGCATAATTTTTTGATGGAACATCTCTCTATGGAGGCGTTCCAACTATTGGTTGATTTGGGGTATATCCAGATGGTAGCCGATGTGAGTGTCGGCACGGCTCTCCCCTCTTTGACCTTGGGTTCAGACCCTTCTATGGTGATCTCCTCTGGCTATGACCAACTACCCAAAGAGATGGCAAAGCGTTTCCAAGATAAGGGCGGAGAGCTCTATCTCAGCCATCGATTGATGACTATCTCATATGAAGGAAAAGATGAAGATTTTCGATACCGATTGATATTCTATACTCATGACGGTTCCTTCAAATCTGTTTTTGCGAAACATTTGATCCTTACGATTTCTCCTCCTGCTTTGAAACTCCTTGCGAGCCAATCCCCCGCCTTGCAGAACCAAGAGCTTCAGGATAAACTTGCTTTTTTTATTGCTAACCCGTTGACGAAGCTTTTTCTTGCTTATCCTACTGCTTGGTGGAAAGAGCTGGGAGTTACTTCAGGTTGCTCCAAGACCACCTTGCCCATACAGAGTTGTGTCTATTTTGGCAGTAAATCTGAGACAATAATGGGAGAGGAAAAGGGGAATACAAATGCATGTATTTTAGCCTCTTCTCAAGCATTGTACACTCCTTTCTGGAACTCCTTGAATAGCACACAACCGTTTTCCACAGGAGTGGCGCCTTTAGGTGTGGATGCAAAGTGGCAAGCGGATAAGCAACTAAAAGTGTTGCATGGAGTCGACAACATTGCCGCTCCTTACACGGGAGCTTTTATTGACTGGATGGAACCACCATTTTACGGCGCGCAATTTTATTGGAAGGTAGGGGCACATCCCAAAGAAATTATGGAGTTTATGATGCACCCTCTTGTAGGAGAAAGGCTGTATATTGTTGGATCGGCTTATTCTGCTCAGCAAGACTGCGTTGAAGATGCACTACAAATGGCGGAAACTCTATTGAAAAGCTATTTCCTACTCCCCAAGGCCTCATGGTTAGACTAATAACCTGAGTTTTGGGTTGTTCTTCCTCGTAATCAGAGGAGTTTTCTGAGATGATCTGGCA